>DATDCP010000520.1:0-3237 GCA_036524255.1 Chitinophagaceae bacterium | reverse complement strand
TGCAAATTTTTCTCTTTCAGGATGTCCCAATAATAAAACAAGAGAGTCTGCTACATTTATTGTTGTCTCGCAAACTTTTATTCGCCTGTTAAACTCAGAAGTGTCAGCTGCAAGATCTTCTGCATATGATTTTATGTATTGTTTTTCTCTATCCTTTTCTATTTTATGTTCCAATTGATACTCCGCAAGGAAGCCACAGAACACAGCAAGGAACAACATGACAAATTCCCAGAAATAATGGGTCCATTTTTTTCGTGAAGTATGTGCATGATGATGAACTTCCATTCTTAATCCTTTTTAAAATACCTGTAAAGAAATGCAGCTGCAAACCCTACAATTATATAAATGATCATCCGGATCATCCGGCCTTTGCTTTCGGGACTCATAAAAATTGATTTATTTGTAATATAGTGAAAGAAATAAATTTTTAACGATTAAACCCGGGCCCTTTTAAAGTTGTACCGCTTTTGGTACCAGTATGTTTTCCATTTTCAATTACCAATTGCCCGTTTACTAAAACAAAATGAAACCCGGCAGAATATTGGTGCGGTTGTTCAAAGGTTGCTTTATCTGTCACTTCATTAGCATCAAAGATCACAATATCAGCAGCCATTCCTTCTTTTAGCAAACCACGGTCTTTTAACTGAAATTTCTGAGCAGCCAATGATGTCATTCTTCTTATCATTTCTTCCAGTGAAACCAATTTTTCATCTCTTACATATTTTGCCAGCACTCTTGCATTGGTTCCATAAGCTCTTGGGTGTGGCATCCCCCTGCCCGGTACCGGCACACCTGCATCAGCACCGATCATATTAAACGGATATTTCATAAAATATCGAACATCATCTTCATTCATGCTATGATAAACCATTTGTGCGCCGCCTGCCAGCAACATATCTAAAATTGTCTCCGCTTCATATCTCATTTTTGCTTTTCGTCCCTTCAATTTATTTATCTCAGAAATATTTTTTCCATTGAGCGTTGTGTCAGCGTTATGAGAAGCAACATAAGCATAGCTATAACTTTTGTACTTGTATTTATTCTGCATCTCCAGCATTTCTTTAATGATCTGTTTATGCATTTGTTCATCATTGATCCTTTTCTTCAATGAATCCTGGCCTCCTGCCAATGCCCAATCAGGTAAACGAATCCCAAGATTGGTGCTGCTTGCTGAATAAGGATATTGGTCAATGGTTACATCGTATCCTTCTTTTCTTGCAGCATCTATCAATGGCAATGTTTCTTTGCTTCTTCCCCAATTAGCAGGGCCACTTACTTTAAAGTGTGATATCTGTACAGGGATATTTGCATTTCTGCCAATATTGATCGCTTCATTGATCGCATCCTTCACACCATTCTCTTCATTGCGAATATGCGATGCATAGACGCCATTGTAAGAGGCCGCCGATTTGGCGAGACCGATCACTTCTTCCGTATTGCTATACATTCCCGGTAAATAAATAAGACCTGTTGATAAACCAACGGCTCCATCCTTCATTGCCTGTGCTACCAATTCTTCCATTTTCTTTTGTTCATCTGCTGTTGCTAAACGATTATCCAAACCCATTGCTTCTCTTCTTACCGTATTATGTCCGATCAATGTGGCTATGTTGATAGAAGTTTTCATGCTATCGATGCG
Source organism: Chitinophagaceae bacterium (assembly GCA_036524255.1). GTDB lineage: Bacteria > Bacteroidota > Bacteroidia > Chitinophagales > Chitinophagaceae > VBAS01. Next base: position 1,598 of record DATDCP010000520.1, on the reverse strand, counting down.
CCAGAAAAATCTTTTCAGATCATCTGCAGAGCCACCACAGTTACCGGTGATAACAGTTGTCACTCCATCATATATATAATTATCAGCGGTTGGGTTTTCAAAAATGCCGCTTTCAATATGTCCATGCACATCAATAAAACCGGGAGCAACGACCAACCCTTTTGCATTAATGACTTTTATTGCCGTTACGTTATTCATTTTGCCAACGTATACTATCCTTCCATCTTTTATTGCAACATCGCCATAGTACCAGCTATTGCCGGTGCCGTCAATTATTTTTCCATTGGCAATGACAACATCATATTGTTGTGCAAAAACAAATACAGGCAGCACTAAAAAAGCGAGAATGATCTTTTTCATAAGTAATATTATTTCAAGTGATATTCCTTTTCAATAAGTCCAATTAATACCCTCGCTGCTTCTTTCATTTCGGTTTCGGCTTTTGCAAGGCCTAATTTTGTGTTCCTGAGATAAGAAACCATACCAGCGAGGCGTATTAAAATTTTGGGTTCATATGTTAATAATGCAGGATTGCCCGGAGGTCTCATAACCGTATTATCGGTCATCACAATATCATTAAACAAAATGGGATGAAAAACATCGATCGCCATTTTCCTGTATTCATCAGCCTCATTAAATGCAATAGCCTGGAGGTAATCGATAAATACAAGACGATTGTAATATTCAATGACAGCTTTTGAAACTTTCTGATTCCTGATAAGTCGCATGCCGCCTGAGTTTTTTAATTGCTGAATGGTAGCATCATGGATGGCTAATCGTACACTTCGGGAAGCCCGTCGGCCAAGGTAATATAGATCTGAACCATGATCTTTAATACCAGGGCTGTTTAACAACCGAATTAATGTGTCGTTTCTTGTTAAGTGCTCATTAAACTGATCTATGTTATCAGTAAGAACGAGAGTATCCTCCCGCAGATCTTCCAATATGCTATGTATATATTGTTTCTCCTTGTCTTTTTCAATTTGATGCTCCAGTTGATACTCTGCAAAAAAACCACAGAATACTGCGAGGAATAACATTAAAAATTCCCAGAAATAATGCGTCCATTTTTTTCTTGCAGTATGTGAGTGTGCATGTACTTCCATTTAAAAATATTAAAGGTGATATTGATGTTTCAGCAATTCAATTAGCTTTTCTGCTTTTTCTTTTAAAGCTTTTCCTCTTTGTGTGTTTCCTAAACTACTTAATGATATGTATTGTATCTGGAAGGCAACATTATTAATTGTTATGAGGTCCTCTGTTATTAATTGCGGATTAGCGGTGGGTCTTACAAATTTAAAATTGGAGTCCATGGCCTTGTAAAGTTGTTCGGCGTTAAAAACTGATCCCCCAATTTCCCGAAAAGTGGTTCTTATTCTTGTATCCGATTCATCCCACTCCTTTAATTCTTTAACCGATGCATCGTATGCCAATATATTGTTGATAATATTCTCCTTCTTAATCAATCTGAGATTACCGGCATTTTTTAATTGTTGTATTGTTCCATCTGTACTTATAAATGGGGGTCCGCTAAAAACATGCCGGGCAAAAAAATAAGCTTCATTGCCGAATTGTTTGTGTTTATTACTGCTTAACAA
>DATDCP010000519.1:0-5206 GCA_036524255.1 Chitinophagaceae bacterium | reverse complement strand
TCGCCGCTCCACCTTCAATGCCAAAGTTTGAAAACCCACGAATAGATGTGTATTTATAATCCGTAGGGATCTCTTTTCCTGTTTTTAATTCAATACGAATTGGTCGGGGAGCATCGGTTGTAAATGCAAATCCGTCGACATAATAATCCTGTTCGATCGGCCACCAGTTTTGTGGATTCTTTAGTTCAAGTTTATCCGACGTACCATCGGTATAGTTAATAATGATCTCTCCATTTACGATCCGGCTCTGCATCGGGTTGGTAGTGCCGGCCATTAGAAAGTATGCATGAGATGAATTTCCTTTCAATGAAATCCTAATTGAATCAGGATAATTATCCCACATAGATGTAAAAACAATATTCTTTGAATTTGTGTCACCCGGTGTTTGAAAAGGAATACCTGTTGATGTTTTTATTTGATTCTGCGTTCCTGCTAATACCCGCAAGCCACTGTCAGAAATATTTACCTGTACAGAATGATAGGCCCAGTTACCGATGCCTTGTGTTGGCAATTGCAATGTTGGTGATGTTGGTCTTGGTGAGATATATTTATTCTGAAAGATTTTTGTTACAGGGTCATTGAAAGATGAGGTCAATTCAATCTTTTCAAAAATCGTTTTTTCAGTTATTGGTTTAGTTTCTAATGCATCAAATTGTTCTATAATATAAATATCGATAGGCTGCCACCATGTAAATGCGCCTTGTGTTGTTTTTATAAAAAAAGTGGTGTGGCCGCCCTTCTTCTTAAATTTTGCTGAAAGAAAACTTTTTCCCACAGAGACTTTTGTCAAAGTTTTTTGCGGATCATACAATTCAAATCCCGATGAAATTTTGGAATCAACAACAAAAGTTTCATAGTTATATAACTGTTTGCGGAAAAATAACTGACTTAATTTATTTCCTTTCCAGGTGATCGTAATCGAATAATTTTTATTTGCCGGTAAATTAATTTCAACGGCAGGAATTCCAACAGTGTTTTGAACAGCTTTCCATTTTACTGATTTACCATTAACAAGCACTTCGGCAATATTATCTTTCAATGCCGGAATGATCAATTGCAGACCAAGATGCTTGTAAGTATTTTGTTTGATCGTATAAATTTCCTTCTCTCCTGCTCTCTCAAAATCAAAACTAATGTCCGGTGTTTGAATGGATGCATTGTTCCATGCTGCCGGGAAGCCTGGTTTAATTATTAATCTTTTATTTAGCGCATCCGGTTGTATACCAAACAACCCTTCCACTAATGATCTTGCCACCATTCCAACACCATCGGCAAAATCACGATACAACTCTCCTCTTATGGCATCATAAAAACTAAGCTGGTGAAAATTGCCCGGGCCGGAACCGAGATACATTGTTTCCAGTAAAACACTGCGCCATAATTGAAATGCTTCTTCACTCCTGTTGCCTTGCCAGTAAGCTAATGCCGTATGTAAATTTTCTGCTATGACCACGTTATTCAAACTCCATGTATAGGGTTGCCAGTTCGTTTCACTAAGCAGGTATAAATTTTTCTCTTCCCATCCATTTGCAATTACAGGTATATGCGGAATATTTCTATCGATGTATCGCAAAGCCTGGTATGCTTTAAATCCATCGGGCACTTTACTATCTATTGCATGATAGATCGTCCATAAACCGGCGGACGGATGCAGCAATTTATTTCCCAGCAGATCTTTGTATTCAGCATACCAACCCTTATCACTCATCCATAATTTTTTATTGATAGCGGCTAAAATTTTTTCTGCCTCTTTTTCATACACTGTTCCATTTTCTCCAATGAGTGTGGCTAAACGAGCCGCTTCCTTATTAGTCCTGTAATTATAGGCGCTGGAATGTGTAACTCCTCCACCGCTGTATTGCAAAGCATCACTTGCCCAGATAGCAGCGTATGCATCATATAAACCATCGCTATCAGCATCAAAGTTTTTCTTTTCCCATGCAAGATGTCTCTTTAACAGCGGCCACATTTTTTTTACATAGCCAGTATCTCCTGTATAATTAAAATGATTCAGCAACTGATCAATGAAACCAAGATTCATATCATAATGATGGGCTCCGATATAACCATTCGGATTACGGGTTATATATCCTTCACTGAATAACTGCGTACCGACTTTTTCTATGTGTCTTGCAAGATTTAATGCTGTATCCATCACGACTCCTGCTGTTGCCGGCGTTGTAAGTTGAGACTTTGCATACGCATCAAAATGTATCCTCGCCCTGTCATGCCAACCTAGTGGATCGGCCACATAAGCTCCCCGCCAGCCAGGCAAACGCATACGCCATGCAATAGCGCCATGCATATAAGTAGGGTCTTCCCAAATTGCATCGGCTGCTGCAGATAATGTACTACCTAATGTATTCAACCAGGCATCTGGTGTTTTGATCTTAATACGATCTGCTATCTTCTGTCTTGCCGTTTCTGCATTTTTAAATTCCACTTCTATACTTTGTGTAACGGAAGTGGCGGTATTATGTAAAAGAAAATAATCTTCCTTATTCTTCAGCGATAGTTTACCAGTAACACAAAAATCCTTTTTAGCTGTTATAGAACTATTAAATGCTTCGTCAAGATTAGTAGCATCCATTAATTGAATAGTTGAAGAAGGGGGAAAATAACCAGTGATCATCTTTGCTTCTTTAGAAATTTCACCGGTTAACTGGCTTTCAGGTTTTGTTTGAATTTCATACCGCTCTGCTTCAGTCAACACTTTGCCTGTTCCGTAACTTAAAATGAACTTATCTTTCAACAACTGGTAACGGTTATCAGTACAGTTCTCTGCTTTCAAATAAAAAGAGGATTCAGGATCGGCTCCCACATCGCCATCTCTTGAAAATTTTTTTCCGGAAGCTCCACCATAAACCCAGACTAACTGCACTCCCTCATTTATGTTTTCAGGTTTGATCTTTACAACCATCCCTTCTGCATTACTTAATGCTAAAACAGTTACAAATAATTTTCCCTTACCCAACAATGGATCTTCAATTTCATAGATCATGCTGCCGGCACGGTATATTGCTTTTAATTTTTGTGCAATGATCAGCCATTTATGTTGCGACGTATTGATCAAACCAAAACGAAGGTTACCTCCCATTCCCGGCATATACATAGCAAACTCCGGCAGGTCACCTGCTTCCACTCTGAATGCTGTGTTCGTTCCATATAATGCACGGGTGAAACGACGATCTCCATTTTCAATTACAAAATCATTTCCTTCGGGGTGATAGCGAACCGTTCTTTCCTTATTATGCCATAACCGATCCTGCTGGCAAATACATGTATTTGCAAATAAGAAAGTGAATAGAAAAAATAAAATACATCTCATTTGCATTATAAAATTTATCAGAATGGCTTGACCTAAGTCTCCCCTTTAGGGGGACAGGGGGTTAAAACATTTTTTTTAACCCTTCCCATTTCACTTTCCAATCTTTCGGGAACCCGATATTGATTTCTCTATCTGCATCAGCACCGGTACACATTAATGCAACAGCATTCAACACGCCACCATTTCCAGGCAAGTAAATTGTCAAACGTTCATCCTGGTAATTATGTCCATTGATCAAATATGTATTTGTTTTGATCGGCATCAGTAATGCATCAACTGCTTTTTCTCCAAGATGCAATCTTGCAGCCGTCATTGGTGTTAAAGGAAAATCCCAACCCCATGTATCATTCCATTTCCAGACTTTCCAAACAGTATCCAATGTGTTTTTCATTATCGTGGTATTCAAACCATGAACGGCAGGTAAACTGCTGTATGCACCAAGAACAGCAGGATGATCAGTAAGATATCTTGAATTGGGTTCGTAACAATCAGGAGTGCTTTCAGTAGCGAGGTATACATTATTTAGCTGCGGTAACGGCGCAAGGTTATTAATGATCTCATCCCATTTTTTATCTCGTGGCAAACCTAAACGCTTCTTCCATTCCTGTGCTTTTTGCAAAGCCCAACTCCAATACGCCAGTTCATAAGTTGGATTGAATGTAGAAACAGCATCAAAACATTCCTGCGCCGGGATCAGTCCTTTTCCTAGATTGCATTTTTTTGTTTTAGGATCATAACTTGGAAATGAAGCCATAAAATCAGCAGTGGCAAACAATAGGTCTTTGTATTTATTTAAAACCTCTTTTGTTGGTTTACTGCGATAAAGCAGTTCTGCCATATAAATAAAATGCGGCTGCTGCCAGATAAGAAATGCCCCTACTGAAGATGGTGTTTCATCTCCACCATTATCCGTCATCTTTTGCCAGCGCAAACCATCAAAGCCCTGCCGCTTTGCAATGAGCTTTGCTTTCTCTGCAACAGTAAAGTACCAATCCAAACTCTTTTCCATCAATTCAGTTCTTCCCCATTGTGCAAAATGAACTGCATGCCACCAATGCATTTCTAAATGTGGTTTACCATACCAACTGTTATATGTTAATCCTGTTTCCTGCGGTGGATAAGCAGATGAACATTGAATTTTTGTAAGATACTGCGATAACACAATCCTTCTTTCTATTTCGAATGCTCTTGGATCTTTTACTGTTGAAAAATCAACAGCGCCACCGCTAAGCCAGAATTTTTTATACGCAGTACGGCTATTATTTAATGCTTGCGGAAATAGTGGGACTGGTTCATTTAATCTATGCTGATTAAACAGACATGTAATTTCAAAACTCGTTGATGCGGATTGTGGGACAACTAAATAATAATTGGGGGTTGATCTTTCCAGTTTTGCCGGATTATTCCATCTTAAATTAAGCATGTAATCAGTAGAATCAATGCTGGTTGTAATTACACCATTGTTTGGAGTAAATTGAGCAAAAGATGTGAATGTCGAATCATCCTTCCAGTTATTACCAACATCTTTCCATTGTCCATTGGGAAAAGGGATCCTGAATCGTACCTGGATCTTATTGGCCTTTAATAATGCTGATTCAATTCTAAATGAAACCGCATCCTGAGTCTGGTGACAAACCGTGGTTACTTTAACTGGAACATTTTCTACAGTAAAAGAACTTGCAATAATGCCTGTCCATAGATCCAATTGCTGGTTTATATATTTAATATCACCTGCTGTTGCCAATGAACCGTCTTTCTTTTTTATTTCCAACCCAATATTTCCTAATTGCAAGCGATGAGGATTGACACGGAAATATTCAACTGCTTTCTTTGCTCTTTCAGGTTCTTTCGGTTGTACTGTGTATGATATCTTTCTTC
>DATDCP010000518.1:0-3199 GCA_036524255.1 Chitinophagaceae bacterium | reverse complement strand
TGTCACATTCCGGAATCTTTCCCGAAATGTTTAACAAGGGCTATTTCCTGTTTAATTGTTAAACATTCTATTATCTTGTTTTTAAAACTAATCCCTGTGAAAGACAAAGTTGTGTTGTTCATTGCCGCAATTACAATGTTCACTATGTCATGTTCTGATATGGAAAAAAGCAGTTTTGACAATAAACCATTAGTTGTAAAGAAAGAAACCAAAGTTGTTAAGTTAAAAAAGAAAAAGCCAAAAATAAAAACTGCAACAACTGAAAAAACAAAAAAAGAAATTACTCCTATTAGTAACAAGGAAGAAGAAGAAAAAGTAACATCAGTAGCATCTGAAAATACCGCGATAAGAAATATTCTTACCCAAAAAGTCAATAACTACGCTATCCAAAATGATTTGTCGACCGAATATTGTTTTTTGGTAGATATGAGTTTACCGAGTGGTCGCAATCGTTTCTTTATTTACGATCTTAATAAGAATACAATCATTAATTCAGGTCTTGTTTCTCATGGAAGCTGTAATGAAACATTTCTTGCACGTCCAAAATTTTCAAATGAGTCTAAAAGCGGCTGCAGTTCTCTCGGAAAGTTCAAAGTAGGAGAATTTTATACTGGTAAATATGGAAAATCATTCAGGCTTTATGGATTAGATAATTGTAATTCTAATGCCTTTAAGAGAGCCGTTGTTATACATGGTTTTGATTGTGTTCCGGACGTTGAAATTTATCCTAGAGTTCTATGTAATAGTCTTGGCTGTGTGATGGTATCCTACAAGTTTTTTGATAAGATCTCACACATAATCAGGAAGTCGAAAAAGCCAGTTGTGCTTTGGGTTTATCAATGATGTTCGGAAGGGTCTATTTTAGTCTTAAAACGAGACGAGTTTCTTTACTCTTTTTTAATAACAGATCATTCCCCCTTACTTCATAGCGGTCGATGCTGCTTAACGTAGAAAGAAAAGTGTTTTCAAACTCAATATCATTACAACTCATTTTTGTACTAAGCAATTCAGTAAATTTTATTTCCTTTTTATCCAGGCTATAATTTCCATTGATCTGGTTACAGCCGCCATTACCCGAAAACCTTTTGGCCGTAACATCAAAACTAATATGCGCATCTCTGCGACCACCACTTTGCTGCACCGGAACTCCTTTCATTTCCACTACTACCCATTGCTGGTTGCCCCACCCTGAATCTGGGGAAAGTTTTGGACTACAATTGAATGCTGTGGTGACGATAACAATCAGGAATAAGTATTTCATATCCTTTGTTTGATTTACTATTTATATTATATATAAAACTGTGCCATACGGTTGCCAGTATCCAGACTGGCATATTTTTTATCGTATTACCCGTCGGCATTATATTTTTAAAACCAGAATTTTAAACCCACTTTGTATGAAAAGCTTAAGATCATTTCTTCCGACAATTTCATTTTTAACGTTAGCATTAATCATGAGCATCTCAACTCTGGCACAAAAGGATGAAGATGACGATAAAGTCATTGCCGATGCCAATGTTGCTAAAGAAGAGTTTATAAAAGCAGATGCATTAATGCAATCTTTATTTGACAATTCTTATGGCTATGTTATTTTCCCTAATGTGGGCAAAGGCGCAATAGGAATTGGCGGCGCGGCTGGCAATGGTGCCGTTTTCCAAAAAGGAACTTTGATCGGCATGGCAAGTCTGAAACAAGTGTCAGTTGGATTTCAATGGGGCGGGCAGGCTTATCGTAAAGTCATTTTTTTTGAAACCGAAGCTGACCTGAACAGGTTCAAAGAAAATAAAATAGAGTTTTCAGGCCAGGCTTCAGCAGTAGCTGTAACAAAAGGTGCCGCTGCTAATATTAAATACAAGGATGGAGTAATGATATTCTCTCAAACAAAAGGAGGATTAATGTATGAAGCTTCTGTCGGTGGGCAAAAATTTAAATTCAGATCATTATAGACTATAAGAACTGATAGTTAACAAAGCCAGTAAATAATCACTGGCTTTGATATATTCGTAAAAAATCGGCGTACCTTACAAATCATCCTGTCTATCATGCAAAAATTTTTATTCCTACTGTTTATTCTTTTATATAGTTTTTCTATTTCAGCCCAAAGTAGAAAATCTTTTCAAGTAGGTCCCGGCAAAAAAATTGTTGAGGAGATTCCAATTACTGAAATTTATAAATACGCTGAATTTAGAATGGGTGAAGTTGCTTTCAGGAATGGTACCGCCGCAGACGTAAAACTAAATTATAATAGTGTGTTTGGTGAAATGCAATACATTGATCCCAAAAATGGTGACACTCTTTCTTTAGCCGTAGAAAAAGATATCCGTTTTATTGCAGTAGAAAAAGATACATTTTATTTTGACGAAGGTTGGATGGAATTGATCGGCGGTACTCCAACTCTCAGAATAGCAAAGAAAAAATTACTTGAAATAACAAACAGGGAAAAAATTGGTGCAATGGGAATTTCCGGTTTTGGAGCTATTGAAACTTATAACAAGTTTACAGGTAGCCAGCATATGAAAGACCTTGTTGCTATGGAAAAACTAACTTTCACTGAGCATATCAGTTATTATTTTGGGGACCGTTTCAATCATTTTTCCCGTGCAAATAGAAAAGGGCTATCAAAGTTATACGGAGACTCATATTCAAGTATTGACAAATGGATAAGTCAAAATAAGATCGACCTTTCCAATGAAGAGGATCTGAAAAAATTATCTGTTTATTTACAAAGTTTATAGAACATAGCAATGTCCTGATCATTTATTTCGATTGGCGCTTTCCAACAAGTTATCTTTGCCTAAATATTTTCCTCATGAATGCTTATGATGAATCGGTTAGTGTTGAACTAAAAGCATGGCAAAAGAAAATGCTAAAACGGCCTTCCCTGCTAAATAGTCTTTCAAAAAGGGTCCAGACAAAGATCAATAGCTGGATACCAGAAAAGGTACACAATGCGATCACAGCCACTATAAAACAAATGATTCGTGGTGTTTTGTTTGGTGCCAAACATACAACCCCACATGTTTTACCAGGAGTCAGTTTAAGGGATCGTGAAGATGCAGTAAGAAAAAAAATAGAATCATATAGAAACACCGCGGCAATTGAAGGCGGCATTGCCGGAGCGGGAGGTTTTTTATTAGGCCTTGCCGATTTTCCTATTCTTCTCGGCATCAAACTAAAACTGTTGTTTGATATCGCTTCC
>DATDCP010000517.1:0-2845 GCA_036524255.1 Chitinophagaceae bacterium | reverse complement strand
AATAAAAGATATTCCCGCAGGGAAGTATACGATCAAGATCACTTCAGTTGGTTATGCGGAAAGATCTGTTGTGTATGATTTTCCACCCGACCAGGATGTAACGATCGAAATGGAAACAGAGGAAGAAGAGGAAGAAGAAGTAGTGATCCAATCAACACGAAGTACAAGAACAATACAAGACATTCCAACAAGAGTTGAGTTTGTTGCTGGCGAAGAACTGGATGAAAAAGCAAATATGAAACCCGGTGATATAAGAATGGTATTGAATGAAAGCACGGGTATCACAACACAACAAACCTCTGCAACTTCAGCTAATGCTTCAATACGGATACAAGGCCTTGATGGACGATATACCCAAATATTGAAAGATGGTTTGCCATTATATGCCGGGTTCAGTGGCGGATTAGGATTGTTACAAACACCCCCACTCGATCTGAAACAATTCGAAGTGATCAAAGGATCATCTTCTACTTTATATGGAGGCGGAGCTATTGCGGGATTAGTAAATCTTATATCAAAAGCGCCTAAAGAAGAAAGAGAGTTAAACTTTCATATTGATGTAACAAGTGCAGGCGGAATAAACACTAGTGGTTTTTATGGAGAAAAATTTAAGAACATCGGAGTAACATTGTTTGCATCACGCAACAGTAATTCAGCGTATGACCCATCAGATGTGGGTTTAACTGCCATCCCGGAATTTGAACGATACACCTTTAATCCCAAGCTTTTCTTTTATATAAAAGAGAAAACACAATTGATGATCGGTGGAAACATTACAACCGAAAAAAGAACCGGTGGCGATATAGAATATATTAAAGGGAATAAACCTACCGGGTATACTGAAAAAAATAATACTGACCGCTATAGCTCTCAGCTTTTGCTGGATCATCATTTTAATGACAAAAGCCAATTCACTTTAAAAAACAGCATTAATCGTTTTCAAAGAGTGATCGATGTAACTAATTATGTATTTAATGGATCACAAACAGGTACATTTAGCGAAGCCGCTTATTCTTATCACGGTGAAAGATCTGAATGGGCGGGGGGTATCAATTTTGTAACGGATAATTTTGAAGAAATACAATTAACAGCAACACCATCTAGAAACTATGAACAAATAACGACAGGATTGTTTGTTCAGAATAATTTTAAGGCCAGTGAAAAATTTAGTTTGGAAGCAGGTTTACGAGGCGATTATGTAAAAGATTATGGGTTTGCAGTGCTGCCACGACTCTCCATGTTGTTTAAGTTTTCATCAAAACTTTCCTCACGCATTGGTGGAGGCATGGGCTACAAAACACCAACGATCTTTACAGAAGAAAGCGAAAGGTTATTATACAAGAATGTATTACCCATAGATCCGGACGAAAACGAAATGGAAAAGAGCTATGGAGTGAATGCAGATATTAATTATCGAACAAAGTTTGCCGATGACAAAATAAGTTTCAGCATCAACCATCTTTTCTTTTATACACGAATTCATGATCCACTGATCTTAGAATCATTGGTGGGAACAGGAGTGCCAACCTATAAATTTAAAAATGTAGCTGGCCATTTTGATAGCAGGGGAATGGAAACAAATGTAAAATTGGGATACGGTGATTTTAAATTATTTGTTGGCTATACTTTTACAAAAGCCTATTTGCACGAAGGAGACATTAAAACTGAGAATTTTCTAACATCACGACACCGCTTGAACAATGTCTTACTTTATGAAGTAGAGGAAAAATGGAAAATAGGATTGGAAGCTTATTATTTCAGCAAACAGCAATTGAGTGATGGAGCGACAGGGAAGGCTTATTGGATAACCGGTTTTATGGCAGAAAAGCTTTGGGAGAAATTTTCAGTGTACATCAATTTTGAAAACTTTACTGATTCAAGGCAAACAAAATTTGATACTATTTATACCGGTACTATTGATAACCCTCAGTTCAGGGATATTTACGCACCGCTTGATGGATTTGTAATGAACGGGGGTATCAAACTTAGATTATGAGTGATGAGAAATGAGTATGAACAATGTCTTTTGTTGTCCATACTCATTTCTCTTTCTGTCCCCGGTAATTCATGATATCACGGTCAAATAAATATAAGCCGCTTTTATCATCACCGATCATTTCAAGTTTATCATTCAGTGTACGGGCAACTCTTTCTTCTTCCATTTGTTCATTTACGTACCACTGTAAAAAATTATGCGTGGCATAATCCTTTTCTGTTAATGCAAGATGGACAAGATCATTAATGCTATCACTTACTTTCAGTTCATGTTTAAGGAATTCTTCGAACACCCGACGCAGCGACTGAAAAGTAACCATAGGCTGTTCCAGTGCTGGTATCATTGCAAAACCAGCTCGTTCATTGATGAAGCGGATCAGTTTTAACATGTGTATTCTTTCTTCATCAGATTGTTTAAAAAAGAACTCAGTAACCCCCTGGAGTCCCGGTTGTATCTCCGCCCATGAGGCCATGGCAAGATATGCCTGTGATGATTCCGCTTCCATCTGTACCTGTTTGTTTAGCGCCTCCTGCATTGATTTACTTAGCATAAGATTTTATTTAAGGTTTCAAACGTAAACTAAAATGTTTTTTTCAGATCTGGGTTTGTAAGAATAATATAATCGCCCCGATAACTGAATTTTTCCCAATCAGGATTGCTGAATGAAGCATCGCTGAAGCTGGCGATATTCAAAATTTTCAATTTCTTATTTCTCATTTGCAACTGGGCCGCTGTGCCCAGTTTTTCTTCTGTATGAAAACCACCCACACAATGAAATACTTTTTTGTGTTTATTCTTTTTTAAATAGCTATAAATGCTATAGCCCATTCCTGCATCCCAAAGACTTTG
>DATDCP010000516.1:0-9288 GCA_036524255.1 Chitinophagaceae bacterium | reverse complement strand
TAGAATAAAAAATCTGTCTGAATTTCAAAACCTGACTTACAGCGAGCAGCTTCGTTTGCAAAATCTCGAAAAAGAAAAAGTAATATATCAAAATAAGATCAGAACTTATTTCTTACTGGCAGGTATTGGCGTTTTATTATTACTTGCTATAATTTTTTATAGAAATAACCGGCAGAAACATAAAGCAAAAATTAAGATCGAACAGGCTTATGATAATTTGAAAGCAGCACAGCACCAACTTATTCAATCAGAAAAGATGGCATCGCTAGGTGAATTAACTGCAGGAATTGCCCATGAAATTCAAAACCCGTTGAATTTCGTCAATAATTTTTCCGATGTAAATACAGAATTAGTTGACGAATTAAAAACTGAATTGGCAACAGGCAATACCCAATCCGCGACAGAGATCGCTGACAATATAAAAGACAATGAGCAAAAGATAAACCATCATGGCAAAAGAGCCGACGCCATTGTAAAAGGAATGTTACAGCATTCGAGAACAAGCAGCGGACAAAAAGAACCTACAGATATAAATGCTTTGGCAGATGAGTATTTGAGATTGGCTTATCATGGCTTAAAAGCAAAAGACAGATCATTCAATGCAACCATGAAAACTGAATTTGATGAAAGTATTGGTAAGATCAATATCATTCCGCAGGATATCGGAAGGGTTGTTCTCAATTTGATCAACAATGCTTTTTATGCTGTTGATGAAAAAAGGAAACAGAATTTAAACGGATACGAACCAAGTGTTTCAGTAAATACAAGGAAGGAAAAGGGTAAAATAGAGATTAAGGTTAAGGATAATGGCAATGGTATTCCTCAAAAAGTATTGGATAAAATTTTTCAGCCATTCTTTACTACCAAACCTACCGGGCAGGGAACCGGCTTGGGTTTATCACTGAGTTATGATATTGTAAAAGCACATGGTGGTGAGTTGAAGGTAAAAACAAAAGAAGGAGAGGGGTCGGCATTCATCATTCAATTACCAATTAGCAATGCATAATTTAAAAAGACACTTACTTTTATTAACGTTGGTTTTTGCCTTGTATTGGCACGCCACCGCACAATCATTACCGGATAGCGTAATCCGGCAATACGAATCTGCAAAAACACAAAAGGAAAAAATATACCGCCTTAGTAATTATTTGCATAGACTCAGGAGTGACACATTATTTTTTTCAAAAGTAACTACACTCATTGGTTTCCTGCAATCAGTGAAAGATACCCGGAGCCAGGACTTTGTTCAGTTAAATATAAACGATGAATTGTCAAGAAAGGGAGAATATATTAATGCCCTAGCTTCTACCCTGGAAATTACCAATCGAATTGAACAGGGGAAAGACAAGGATGAGATTTTGTATGTCTATGAACTATTAGTTGCTATTTACTTTTATTCCGGTGAAAAAGAAAAAAGTATTATATATGGTAAAAAAGCACTCCTCATCGCGAAGGAGTTTAATAATACAATTGCTCTAGCAAATATTACCAATAATATATCAACCTCCTATTCGCAAAACAATATACCTGATTCTGCATTGCTATATGCCCGGCAGTCATTGAACTATACAAGAAAATCCGGTGGCGCTTATTCAGTTGCTGTTCCATTAGGCTCACTGGCAGAAGCTTTTATTGCAGGAGAGCAGTATGATTCAGCACTTATTTATGCCAGGCAAAGTTTGGCCGCTGCTTTTCCAGGAGAGGCCCTAATAAGGGTTTGGACAATGAATGATCTCTCAAAGGTTTTTTTGGAAACAAATCAATACGACAGTGCGAGATATTATGCAAATAATGCAATGGAAATTTCTATGACATTTGAATTTAAAGATCAATTGCAAAGGGCCTATGAATACCTTGCACGGTCGTTCGATAAAACAAACAAGCCTGACAGTGCATACAAATACCTCCAATTAGCCGTAATGGTCAAAGACTCGCTTTATAGCAGTGATAAAACAAGGCAAGTGCAGGGGGTCATTGCAAGAGAGCAATCACGTTTGCAGGAAATGGAAAACGAGAAACTTGATTTTCAAAATAAAATAAAGGTGTACGGTTTAATCACAGGGTTGGCGATCCTGGGTATTGTAGCTTTTCTTCTTTACAGGAATAACCGGCAAAAACAAAAAGCCAATTCAAACCTGCAATTACAAAAAGAGAAAGTTGAAAACACATTACAGGAACTGAAATTAACGCAACAACAACTCATCCAGTCAGAAAAAATGGCTTCACTCGGTGAACTCACCGCCGGCATTGCACATGAAATTCAAAACCCGTTGAATTTCGTTAATAATTTTTCTGATGTAAATAAGGAGCTATTGATCGAAATGAATGATGAGATCGATAAAGGAAACCTTACCGAAGTAAGATCAATTGCTAAAAATCTTATTGATAACGAAGATAAAATAAATCATCATGGGAAAAGAGCAGATGCTATTGTAAAAGGAATGCTGCAACACAGTCGCAGTAACAGTGGTGTAAAAGAACCAACAGATATTAATGCGTTAGCAGATGAATATTTAAGGCTGGCTTATCATGGTCTTCGTGCAAAGGATAAATCATTCAATGCAGATATTAAAACTGATTTTGATGAGAGTATTGGGGAAGTAAAAATCATTCCCCAAGAGATTGGCAGAGTTGTTTTGAATTTGATCAACAATGCTTTTTATGCTGTTGATGAAAAGAAAAAGCAAAATCAAACTGGTTACGATCCAACTGTTTCAGTAAGCACCAAAAAGAATATTGGTAAAGTTGAAATAAGTGTGAAGGACAACGGGAATGGCATTCCCCAAAAAGTATTGGATAAAATATTTCAACCATTCTTTACCACCAAACCAACGGGACAAGGAACAGGCTTGGGTTTATCGTTGAGTTATGATATTGTAAAAGCACATGGAGGTGAGTTGAAAGTGAATACACGGGAAGGAGAGGGTTCAGAATTTATTATTGGTCTATTAATTTTATGATTTTGAAAGCAAGCATATTTATTTTTTTTTATTTTCTTTTTGTGACACAAACTGCCACAGCGCAGAATACCAACACATATAAGAATGATACAGCCACGGTAAAAAAATTAATTGGTACAGCTCAACGGTATCGGTTTTTTAAACCTGATTCCAGCGTTGTTTTTGCAGAGAAGGCATTGCAACTGTCACGATCGATCAATTTTAGAAAAGGTGAGATCGCAGCTCATAATACTTTGGGGGAATATCATCGTGTGAGCGGCAATTACCCTGAATCTCTTGAGAACCTGTTTATGGCATTGCAAATAAGTTCAGAAATAGGTGATAGTGTACAGGCAGCGGAGGCACTCGGTTTTATTGGAATAACATATTTAAACCTGAAAGAATATCAAACTGCTTTGAATTATCTTTTCCAGGCATACGCCAAAAAAAATATTCTTGACATTCCAATGACCGGGTTCATTTTAGCCAATACAAGTATTACATATCGTGAAATGAATAAGCTTGATTCCGCTTTGATCTATCAAAAAATGGCCTGGGCTTTAGCACGAAATACACAAATGCTTCCCGGAAAAGCTTTTGTTTTAAGAGAGATGGGGAATGTTTATAGCCAGTTGAATTTTCCTGATAGTGCATTTTATTATTATCGGTCAGCCCTGGCAATTACAACTGATATATTGAATAGTGGCCGTACATATGGTCGCATGGCGAATCTTTTTTACTCGTTAAAAGAGTACGACTCAGCTTTATTTTATGCTAACCGGGCATTATTACTTGGTAGTAAGTCTTCTCAAAAGCCGATCATGCTTGAGGCTAGCAAAACGCTTGCTGAATATTATACAGGGAAAAATAAACTGGATAGTGCTTTGAAATATCAACGATTAACAATGAGCATTAATGATAGTTTATTTGGAAGCGAACAATTAAGGAGGATCCAATTGCTGGCAATCGATGAACAAAAAAAAGTATATATAGCAGTGCAAAGACAACAGGAAATAGAGCAAAATCAAAAAGACTATCAAAGCAATTTACGTTTCTATGGGTTGTTGGCAGCGCTGGCTGTTTTCATACTATTCGGAATTATTTTATATCGCAACAACAAGAGACAAGGGATCGCAAATGGGTTGTTACAAAAACAAAAAAAAGAGACGGAAGATACCCTTAATGATTTGCGGGTTACCCAGGCTCAACTTGTCCAATCAGAAAAAATGGCAAGTCTTGGAGAGCTCACTGCTGGCATTGCACATGAAATACAAAATCCATTAAACTTTGTCAATAATTTTTCTGATGTAAATAAGGAGCTACTGATCGAAATGAATGATGAGATCGATAAAGGAAATCTAAGCGAAGTAAGATCAATTGCTAAAGATGTTATTGATAACGAAGAAAAAATAAACCATCATGGCAAAAGGGCCGATGCAATTGTAAAAGGAATGCTACAGCATTCCAGAACAAGCAGCGGGCAAAAAGAACCAACAGATATTAATGCATTAGCAGATGAATATTTAAGACTAGCTTATCATGGTCTTCGTGCAAAAGACAAATCTTTCAATGCAGATTTTAAAACTGACTTTGATGATGGCATTGGAAAAATAAATATCATTCCTCAAGATATAGGTAGAGTTATTTTGAATCTGATCAACAATGCTTTTTATGCTGTTGATGAAAAGAAAAAGAAAACTGGTGATGGATATGAACCAACTGTTTCAGTAAGTACAAAAAGGAATAATGGAAAAGTTGAAATAAAAGTGAGTGATAATGGCAACGGTATCCCTCAAAAAGTTTTAGATAAAATATTTCAACCATTCTTTACTACTAAGCCAACCGGACAGGGAACTGGGTTGGGTTTATCATTGAGCTATGATATTGTAAAAGCACATGGTGGGGAACTGAAAGTGGAAACGAGGGAAGGTGAAGGAAGTGAGTTTGTGATTTTGTTACCGACATGACCCGTGCCTACGGCACTTGGTTCACATTGCCGGGGCTTGCACCGGAATAAATTCCGGTCTTACAAGATGGAATCAAGCCTACGGCTCTGGATTCTGTGAAAACGATATATTCTTTAGTACCTAGTGGCGTAGCCACGATGAAATCTTGTAACCATGGACTTCAGTCCGTGGAAAAGAAAAACCGAAATATAAACATGAGAGCCGTAGGCTCGACACATATACATAGTAAAAAGATAAACATGGCCAACACCTACCACCAAATATACATGCAAACTGTATTTGCAGTAAAGTACAGAGCGGCTGTGCTGGATAAGACCTGGCGCAGCACGATACAGGGTGTTATCGGTAATCTCATCAATGAAACAGGTTGCAAAACCATTATCGTAAACGGCGTGGAAGACCACATGCATTGCTTTCTCGGACTAAAGCCTGCTGTTTCCGTATCAGAATTAATGAAAACAATAAAAGCCAAATCATCCAAATACATCAACGATCATAGCCTAACCAAAGAAAGATTTGAATGGCAGGAAGGTTACGGTGCCTTTTCTTACTGGCGGGATGTGGACCAGATTTATAAGTATGTTCAAAACCAGGAAACACATCATCAAAAGCAAAACTTCAGAGATGAATACGTAGGATTGTTGAAGGAGTTTGAAATAGGTTATGAGGAACAATATATTTTTCAGGAATTAATTTAAAATGGAACATATTAAAATATTTCAACCCTTCTTTACCTCCAAACCAACAGGACAGGGAACAGGGTTAGGGTTATCGTTAAGTTATGATATTGTAAAAGCTCACGGCGGTGAGTTGAAAGTGGAAACGAAGGAAGGAGAAGGAAGTGAATTTGTTATTTCATTACCGGTTGTCTGAATCACATCTAAAAAAATTGACTATAAAACTTGTTGATCATTCAATACTTTTTTCGATAGCCCCCAACCAAAACAACAAAATAATCTATGATGAAAAATTTCTTCCACCCTCATTTACCAACACTATCCGGGAACAAAGTGCTTCGGTATTTTAGTTTCTCCGCCCTGTATTTTGCCCAGGGGATCCCTGATGGCATCCTGTATTTTGGCTTTCCTGCATGGATGGCCATGAATGGCAAAACACCTGCGGAAATTGGCTCATTTGTAGGTGTGCTCATCATACCGTGGAGCTTCAAATTTATTATTGGCCCTTTTATAGACCGCTATACTTACCTGCCCATGGGAAGAAGAAGACCCTGGGTACTCTTTGGGCAAATCGGAATTATCATGAGTTTCATCGGTATGTCTTCTATCATTGATCCCCTGGATCATATGAGCCAGATGATGGTTGCCGGCGTGATATTAAGTTTTTTCTCTGCCTTCCAGGATGTGGCAACAGATGCTATGGCCATTGATATTTTACCAAAGGAAGAACAGGCAAGAGCAAACGGATTAATGTGGGGCTCAAAAACACTGGGTGTATCCTCTTCACTTGCTGCCGGTTCCTGGATGCTTAATCAAGTAGGATTTTCTGCAGCGCTACTGGTACTAGCTATTGCCGTTAGTATTATCTTTTTAGTACCCTTACTCATCAGGGAAAGACCAGGAGAAAAATTTCTTCCTTTTATGCATGGAAGATCATCACCGGAGACTGAGGAACACCACCTGGACAGTTGGAAAGAAATTTTTAAATCCCTGTGGCATGTGATGACACTTCATTACAGCCTATTATTAATGTTGCTTTTGTTTATAATGGGAGCGGCTTATAATTTTATGAACACTCTCATACCCATCTTTACGATACAAAAACTTAACTGGACTGACCAGGAATATTCACAGGTCTATTCAGCCGCCTCTTTGTTTGGAGGGTTGATGGGCATGTTCATTGGCGGATATCTTCTCGACCATTTCGGCAGGGTTCGAATGCTCAGCATTTATTATTTGTTGTTGATACTCCTGACTGGGGGCATGGCTTATTACGAGGTCCATTGGCTGAATTCACATTTCACAACTGCTTTCATTTTCGCCTATACAACACTCTATTGTTTCTCCACCATCGGGTTGCTCTCGATGGCCATGAAATTCTGCTGGAAGAAAGTGTCAGCCACGCAATTCACTGTTTATATGGCTGTAACTAATTTCGGTTTTGCAGCGGGCCCGAAGTTGATTGCCCCCATCAGGGAAGCTTATGGATGGGAGCTCACCATACTTGCATTTGCAGTCATAGTTTGCGCAGTGTTGTTAATGCTTCAGTTTATGAGGACAAAAGTTTACACACATCAGCTTGAGGAAATTGATTTCCATGATCATATGCTTCACGATAAAATATATATGGTGACGAAATAAGAGTGGAATAGATAGAGAGAGAAGTAAGTGAGTTTATCATTCAAGTACCTGTTATTGAAACAGACCTGTCGGCTGGTGCGCGGCATTAATTGATTAAGGATTGCATGTATTAATATATTAACTTAAACATTTATCCTTCTCATCATGAAAAATAAACTTGCCATAGTAATCGTCTTATTCCTGTATGTTGGATTAACCAACATAATCGGGCAGGATAGCTTACTGGTCAATGATTCAAAAATCGACAGCCTGAAAAGACTCATTGAGTTAAATCCAAAAGCAGATATAGAAGAAATCAGACTGCTGAACGAATATGCCCGTCTTTGTTTTTACAACCAGGGCTACAAAGAAGGATTGGCAGCTGCAAAGGAAGCCAGGGAGCTTTCAAAAAAAATAGAGTTTGATGGCGGGATAATTATGTATCATATCACTTTGAGTGTTTTTTCACAGGGACGTGGAGCAATAAATGCATATCACCGGATGAAGGCAAGTATGTTGGCCACAAAAACCGGCGATAAGGCTTTATTACGAAATCCCGTCATTCCGATAGGTTATCCATATCCGCTGAATGAAAAAACATTGAAAAAATTACAACCTGCCCTTGAATATTTTACAGCATTGAGCGACCAAGAAATTCTCACTGACATTCTTTTTATCAATGGACTTTATTATATACAAAATCGCCAGCCTGATAAAGGTAACCAGTTCATGGACCAGGTTATCGCATTGTATAAAGACATGACGCTGATTGAGCCTGTCATTATAGCGCATAATGGGAAAATTCAGGCAGCACAATCAATAAATAATCAAAGAAGGGCAGACAGTATCTTTCATGAACTTACCAACCTGTTAAGACAGGTTAAAGCTGAAAATATCACTGGTAATACAAATTTTCAATTGTCAATTATCAGCTCATCCTTACAACAATTGGCATCAGGGATCGGGTATTTAACTAAAAGCGCTGATTTTTTTAAAGAATCAGGTGATTTGTATTCCCTGTCAATTGTGTATCAGCAAATGGTTACAATATATATGCTTCTTGAAATGCATTCCTCCCGGGCAGATATTTTTGAACGCATCATTCCGATTTTAAATGAATCAGGAGATATTGCGGGGAATGCAGATTGGTTGTACCAGAATGCCGTGTGGGCAAACTACAATTCAAAAAGATATGATAAAGCCAGGGAGTATTTAAATTATGGTATTGAATTGCTGAAAAGAGATAGTTTAGGTTTATACCGTCAATTTAGTCTTCGTTTTTTTAATGCACAGAAAGATCATCTGGAAGGTCAGATCCGGATGGACGAGGGAAATTATGCAGAAGCAATATCACTATTAGCCAAAGCTTACTCCATTTACAATAATAGCACCGTCTCGGACAGAAATACGAGACCCTGGGCCGCTATCCATATCGCTAATTGTTATTACCAGGAAAAAGAATACCAGCCTGCATTACATTATGCTACGTTAAGTTATAACACAGCCAATCCAACAGATCTGAGATTAGGTCTGAAAGTAAATCTGCAACTGGCTGATATTTATGAGGTCCTGGGAAAAAAGGACAGCGCTTACAAGTATTTAAGAAAGTACCAGGATTTACTGATAGCATCCAGAAAACTTGAAAATACAAGGCAGATTTTTGAATTGCAGATCAATTCAATTGTCCGGGATAGTGAGGAACAGATCAGCAAGTTAGAACAGGAAAGTTTGTTGAAGGAGCAGAAAAATAAAAATCAACGGTTATTGATTTTTAGTACGATAGGGGCTTTGCTTTCTGCCATATTAATTCTTTTCATTTTGTACAGGAACAACAAGCACAAGCAAAAAGCAAATAATGTCTTAGAGCAAACACTTTCAAATTTAAAGTCCGCTCAATCTCAACTCATCCAATCCGAAAAAATGGCAAGCTTGGGTGAACTCACTGCCGGCATTGCCCATGAAATTCAGAACCCATTAAACTTCGTAAACAATTTTTCGGAAGTCAATTCAGAATTAATAGCTGAAATGAAACAGGAAATTGACAAAGGAAATTTGAAGGAAGTAAAATCCATTGCAGCCAGTATT
>DATDCP010000515.1:0-3559 GCA_036524255.1 Chitinophagaceae bacterium | reverse complement strand
TCAACAGATGTTACTTCGCTATTGACCATGATTGTGATGCCGTTCTTTTTAAAATTTTTATCCAGTTCTTTTGAAACTTCTTCATCTTCTACCGGCACTACTCTTGGTAAAAATTCAACGATGGTAACTTTTGTTCCCAGGCTATTATAGAAGTAGCCGAATTCAACACCAATAGCGCCACTACCAACAACGATCATTGACTTGGGTTGTTGAGCCAATGACATTGCTTCACGATAACCAATGACTTTTTTGCCATCCAATTTCATCGACGGTAATTCACGACTGCGACCGCCTGTTGCAATAATGATATATTTTGCTTCAACAACTTTCTTAGTTCCATCAGCGGCCGTTACTTCCACCTGGCCTTTGGCTTTTAATTTTCCCAAGCCCATGTGAACATCGATCTTATTTTTCTTCATCAGGAACTGAACTCCACGACTCATTTTATCAGCTACACCGCGACTGCGCTTGATGATCGCTTCAAAATTTGGCGTACCGCTGGCTTCAATACCGAAATCTTTGGAATGCTTTATATTTTCCAGAACCTGGGCACTTTTAAGCAAGGCCTTTGTCGGGATACAGCCCCAATTAAGGCAAATGCCACCAAGACTTTCTTTTTCTATAATTGCTGTTTTAAAACCTAACTGAGCTGCCCTGATCGCGGCTACATAGCCGCCGGGGCCGCTGCCAAGAACTACTACGTCGTAAGCCATAATGTTGATTTGGGATTTTAGATTTAAGATTTCGGATTTTCACCGGGTTGCGAAGCTACTGGAAAACAGGCATTCAAAAAAAGACGAACAGGGAACCGTACCCCAAACGGAGCGTCGCAACGGAAGCCAAATCAAGGCTCAATAGCCGGTATCAAAATATTAACTTTGAACCTTTGAAATTCAAAGCTGTAGCTTATAAGTAGGAATGTCCTAAATGAGGAAAAAAATCTTAAATCTCCAATCGAAAATCTAAACTCATTCCCCTACCTTTGCCGTCCTAAATTTTTGTTCATTATGGCTAGAGTATGTCAGGTTACAGGTAAGGTTCCGGTTACAGGGAACAATGTTTCTCACTCAAATATCAAGAGTAAGCGTCGTTTTCTGCCCAACCTGCAGACAAAACGTTTTTTCCTGGCCGAAGAAGATAAATGGATCACCCTAAAGTTATCAACTGAAGGTATCCGCACCATCAACAAAAACGGACTTTACACTGTTGTAAAGGAGTTGAGAAAAAAAGGACAACACATTTAAATCTGAATAGACAATGGCAAAGAAAGGTAATCGTGTACAAGTGATATTAGAATGTACTGAGCACAAAGCAAGTGGTCAGCCAGGCACAAGCCGTTATATCACCAAGAAAAATAAAAAGAACAATCCTGAAAGATTGGAATTGAAAAAGTTCAATCCAATTCTGAAGAAGGTAACAGTTCATAAAGAAATAAAATAACAATTTGGAGATTTGGAGATGTGCCAATGTGAAGATGGCGTATTCATCATCAAATATTCAAATCATCAAATTTTCAAATTAGAATCATGGCAAAAGCAGCAAAAACCGCGATCAAGACCAAAGACCAGAAGGCAGCAGCCGAAGCAAAGAACTGGAGTAAAGTTGTTAAAGCTGTACGTAGTCCTAAGACAGGTGCGTATATGTTTAAGGAAGCAATTGTGCATAAGGATAAAGTGAAAGAGTTCCTGGCGCAGAAATAATTTTGATGGGTTAGAAATACTAATAAAGCTGTCACCTGAAAATGTGATGGCTTTTATTTTTTGATATCACGGGTGAAATTTGTTATTTAAAAACTATGGGATTTCTAAATAAGTTATTCGGTAAGAAAGAAAAAGAAAGTCTTGACCAGGGTTTGCAAAAAACCAAGGAAGGATTTTTAACCAAGCTTTCTAAAGCAGTGGCTGGAAAAAGTACTGTTGATGAAGAAGTGCTGGATAATCTAGAAGATGCATTGGTAAGTGCCGATGTAGGAGTTGATACAACTATTGAGATCATTAAAAAGATCGAAGAGCGGGTGGCGAGAGATAAGTATCTCGGTACATCGGAGCTTAATATGATCCTGAAGGAAGAAATTGAGCAATTGCTGGTAGACGCTCCTGCATCAAATAGTTATGCTTTTGATTCTGACCTGCCAACCAAGCCCTATATCATACTTGTAGTTGGTGTTAATGGTGTTGGCAAAACAACAACAATCGGCAAGCTGGCTTATAATTTTAAAGAGGCAGGAAAGAATGTTTTACTCGGCGCAGCAGATACTTTTCGTGCTGCAGCGGTTGATCAACTTACGATCTGGAGCGAAAGGGTTGGCGTACCAATAGTAAAGCAAGATATGGGCAGCGATCCTGCTGCTGTTGCTTTTGATACAGCACAAAGCGCCGTTGCAAAAGGAAGTGAAGTTGTTTTAATAGATACAGCAGGACGATTGCATAATAAAGCTCATTTGATGGAAGAGCTAAGTAAGATCAAAAGAGTGATCCAAAAAGTAATTCCAGATGCACCGCATGAAGTGTTGTTGGTACTTGATGGAAGCACGGGTCAAAATGCATTGGAGCAGGCGAAACACTTTACAGCTGCGACTGATGTATCAGCAATAGCGATCACAAAATTGGATGGCACTGCAAAGGGTGGAGTTGTTCTTGCGATCGCTAATCAATTTAAAATACCGGTAAAGTTTATTGGTGTTGGAGAAAAAATGACCGACCTGCTTGTTTTTGATAAACATGAATTTGTTGATAGCTTGTTTGATCTTGAAAAATAATTTTAAGCACGAATTAAAAACGAATTACACGAATTCGTTTTTAATTCGTGTAATTCGTGATAAATGAAGACAAAGAAACTACATAAAGACAAAGTAAATATTATCACACTTGGTTGCAGCAAGAACATGGTTGATAGCGAAGTGCTGAGCGGCCAGTTGCTGGCAAATGAAATTGATGTGGTGCATGAGAATAAAAAATCAGATCACAATATTGTTGTTGTAAATACCTGTGGCTTTATTGAAAAGGCAAAGGAAGAATCCATCAATACAATTCTTGAACAGGTTGAATTAAAAAATAGAGGCAGGCTAGATAAAGTTTATGTGACGGGATGTTTAAGTCACCGGTACAGAGATGACCTGGAAAAAGAAATTCCCGGGGTGGATGCATGGTTTGGTACAATGGAATTACCGTTGATGCTGAAGCAATTTGAAGCTGATTACAAAACTGAGCTGCTTGGTGAAAGATTGCTGGCGACACCGCAACATTATGCTTATCTGAAAATATCTGAAGGCTGTAATCGTACCTGTTCATTTTGTGCAATTCCATTGATGCGTGGAGGACATGTAAGTAAAACGATCGAAGAGCTCGTAAAGGAAGCCGAAGGTTTGGTAAGACGTGGTGTAAAGGAAGTAATGCTGATCGCACAGGAACTTACTTACTACGGTCTTGATATTTATAAAAAAAGAATGTTAGCCGATCTTTTACATCGTTTAGCTGATGTAAAGGGATTGCAATGGATCCGTTTGCATTATGCATATCCCTCAAAATTTCCATTAGAGATATTGGATGTGATGCATGAA
>DATDCP010000514.1:0-4729 GCA_036524255.1 Chitinophagaceae bacterium | reverse complement strand
TATTGTCAACAACATTTACAAAAGATCCATTGGTAGGTTTATGGTACCCGATCGGTGTTGCGGCTTTGTGTTTTATTATCGGAACTGTTTACCTGAGTAATAAAATTGATAAAGATGTAACTGATTGAAAAAGGGGAATTTAAAATTTCGAAAATCTAAAATTCAAAACTATTGTATGGATACTCTTAAAAAATATCTTGGCATCATCTGGTTGGTTCTTGGCCCCGCTTTTATTTTCTTTCTTGTTCGTGGAGCCTTTCTCAATATTGACGCTAACCAAACAAAAGAGATCCATAATCCCGTTGTCTGGATCATCATTATTACCATTTTCACCCCGATCGCCATCGGCCTAATAATTTTTGGCTGGTATGCGCTAAAAGGGGAATATGATCAACTGCCTGAAAACTCTGCTGAAGTGAAAGATTGAATTTATAGATTTAAAATAGAGCTAACCAGCCAACCATTATTTCTCTGAATAATTGTTTTATCATTTATTCTGCGTCCCTGTTGCAGCGTTTGATTGAAATATCCTCCTTCAAGTGAAAAACGTTTATTAAACTTATAACCAGCCAGCAGGAAAATGCGGTTCTGATCAAAAATATTTGTGCCGAGGTTTTTTCCAGCGCCAATAAAAATCTCATCAGCTGCGGCACCATAAAACTGTTTATCTCCCTTTGTATAAAACGGATACTGTGTTCTGAACTGGTAGCGGAAGCGGTGAACAAAGACCCAATCTTCAATTTCACGATCAGTGCCTGGCGTTACCCGGCCCAACCAACGTTGTTCAATACGAAAGCGGTGTATAAATAAAAACTTATTTATCGGCTGACGAAAACTGAGCTGTTCATAAATGCGGTGCTCCGGAAAAGTTCCGTTGTTAGCTATCGGGTAATCACCGTAAGGAAAAGTTTCGATCCACCCATAACCGACATGAACAGCTACATTATCATTAAGCTTATAATTAGTGCCAATACGTAAGAGACTTTGCTGCCAATATTTCAATCCTTCGCTCCTCCGCCATTGATATTCGAGATGCAGGGTCCATTTTTTATTTAGCGAAATTGTATTAAAGGTTTGAAGCCAGTTGAGATAATTATAATCATTCACCCGATCGTTCTGGGCAAAAAGATCAATTACAAACAATAACAATGGAATAGAAACCAGTCTTTTCATATTAAGAGGAACGGAATGCGACAGGGTGATACAATTTTTTATGCGGCCCCATATAGATGCGCAGGAAAATACGGATCGCAGCCAGCTCAATGAATATAAAACATAGTGCCAGCAAAGTGATCAATACAGGTTGACCACTTTCAACATAAGTAAAGAAAACATCGATGCCAATAAACGCTGTGGTCACCGGGAAACCCAATAACCCAATAGATGCAATTAAAAATAAAACTGCTGTTACTTTATCCTCATACACATAACCATGGTATTTATTCAAACTGACATCTCTGTCTATTGAATAAGTTTTTTGTAAACAGAATATCCCTATTATGTAGGCAACGAGTGTACCGGCCATATACATGATCACTTCCGTCCAGTTAATATGTCCCGAATTAATTGTGATCGCGGAAATGATAAGAATATGCGGAATGATCAAATTATGCCAGCATTCTCTTGCTGATCTTCGTGAAGCAAATGATGCAAGAAGGATCAACAACGCAATTCCCAGGAACAAAGCAGGCAATGATCCAGCAACACTCGACCAAATGCCTGGCGATATAAATGCGGCGCTTATAGCCAGTAATGCAATAACTATTAGCAAGATTTTCCCAAACCTGCTTTCCAATAAATGCATTTGTCTGCCTATCCATTTAAAAGGACTCCACAAATATTTATACATCATAGTATCAAGGTTCCATTCTTTAACAGCAAGGATATACAATGCTGCTTTTAGTTTTCCTACCACTTTGCTCTGTGGCGGATGATAATGGAAGTATTGATGATGCACTAGATAATTCAAAACTGAAGGTGATACCAGTAACTGGTATGTTCTTAAAAATGCATTGCCGGCAAAATGGATAAGCACCAGCCAGTGAAAGCCCAATGCTATTTCGATAAACATGATACCGATCTGCGCAGCGGAAGAGTACGCTATTTGTGTTTTTACATTGGGTTGAACACGGGCAATCAACGTTGCGAAAATCCCTGTCAATGCGCCAATAATGATGATCGTGATCTTGGCCCAAAGCATATCCTGCCAGAAAGCATGTGTACGCAACAATAAAAACACACCGATATGTACACTCAGCGAACCATAAAATATGGCTGATGATGAAGTAGGACCCTCCATAGCTCTTGGCAACCATGTGGTAAAAGGAAATTGAGCTGACTTAACAGTTGCAGACAAAATGAACATGCAAACAATAAACATGGCCATGCCTGCATGATGAGTTTGAGCTGCAAGATCTCTTGCTTCACCTAATTGTGTGTATGAAATATTTTGATGAGTAAGATGATGCATCATCCACATAGCGAGTATCAGAGCCACATCGCTGATGCGATAATTGGAAATTGTTTTAAACGCATTTTTAACAGGTAAGTAGCGGTTGCGATAAAAAGCGATCAGTAAAAACGAACAAAGTCCTTTTATTTCCCAACCAACAAAAAGCGTTTCGAAATTGCCGGAAAAAATGATGAAGTTATAGCCAGCAGCAAATAACAATATGATATTAAAGAATCGCTTAAACCCTTCATCACGATGCATATAATATTTACTGAATGTTGCTACCAGAAAAAAAAGTAATGACCCAACGATACTGAATACCGCTGTTACTTCATCATAATAAAACTGTATAGCAAAAACAAAATGCTCACTTTGGTAAACTGTTGCGAGTTTATAACTAATTGGAGTAAGCCCATTCACCAGCCAGCCGGCAACAAAAAGTATTGCAAGAACTATATAAAATATTTTGGCAAACCTTACGATCTTGCCAATTATTTTTTCACTCTTGTTTTTCAAGAGTGTAGTAATAAGAAAAGCGATCAGCGGAACGATGATAAATAAGCTGAGTGACTGGCTAAGTATGCTTTCTAATTGATTCATTTTTAAAAATTTTTCTCACAGATTACACTGATTTACAGAAAATAATCTATCAGCTTTTATTTAATCTAGTAAATACACCGGCAAATTCTCCTCTGTCGCATGCACAATGTGATTTGTTTCCATTTCCATTGCACCTTCAATAAACTCTTCCATATTATGAATAGTACCGATCTCTTTCGCATTTGTGATCGGTTGATATTTCTCAAATGCTCCATTCCTGAAATAATAAAACTGTTTTTCTTCAGGGTGCAACGCCATAATATGTACCCATTCATTTTTATACCATTCAAAAACTTCAGGTGAGGATTGAACTGCTTTTAAAACAATTTCCGGTTTGTGCTCAACGATCACCAGCAGGCGAACAGGATCATGCACTTCGATCATTTGCCAGGGCAAGCCAGGCCGAAGATCGCCATCACTGCTATTGGCAACACCAAAAAGCCCCATCACGTTATGAGGAAGCTTTGTGCCGGCACCCATTTTTATATTGTCAACCCTTGAGAAATAATATTCAAGATTGATACCGCCACAAACCAAACCGATCGGACGCATTACCGCAGTAAGAATAGCACCATCAGGATCAGTTGAAAAATCATAACTATTTAAAAAAGCACGACGATCAAGGAACAATCCTTTTGTTGTTTGTCTGCGACCGATAACAGCAAGTGTGTTGGTGCCATGACCTAATTCAGGTCTTGGTTCAAATAATGAAACTGAACGATCATGAATAGCTTTGCGAACTTGTTCTAATCGTTGTTTCGTATCAATCGATGCAAAGCGACGGCTGCGTTCTTTGGCATTTAAGTTTAATGCAGTTTCAAAATTTTGCTTATTGAGTAAATGCTGCTCAAGGTTTTCTTTATTCAAATTCTGTTCATCGTAATAACCGATCACATCAGCAGCTGTGTCGTGCATGCTGCCAACGAATTGAGTTGTTCCTGGAATTACAATTCCTTTCGATGCTAATATCTCTCTTATTTTTTTATGACTTAAAATGAATGCCAGCACTCTTGCATTCGTGGCGCCGGGTCTTCCACTGCAGGCACCACAATCATGTGCACCGTGATGCGGATTGTTTGCACTACTGCTTCCATGGGCAACAATATAAACTATCGGAGCAAAATCCCTGACCAAGCCAATGCCACGTAAAAAATTCTCCGCCCTGGTTACCATTTCGTCAATTGTGTAACCGATCTGCAAACCATTTTCTACATCATCTAAACTTTTATTTTCAATCGTTAAACCCGATTGCCTGTCCATATGACCATAGGCATTTGAAATTGCCGGGCTCATTTTTGGACTGAACATCATTTGCATTTTTTTTCCTAATGCCCAGAAACCATAAGTCATACTTAACACAAAGCCAGTAAAAAATCCGTGAGTGAGTTTTGTATAAAGCGGCTCACCCTTTCTTGGTTCTTTTGCGTCAAACTCTTTGATCAAATATTTTGGTGTAACCGGCGCAGGACATAGCTTATCATAAAATTTACTTCCTTCCTGTTGAAAATAAAATTCTACACCAAAAAAACCGGGGGCTCCAAATGTTTCGCAATTTTTATCTACTGCTTCAATGTGTCGACGAATGGAATCTTCGCGTTCATCGATACAGAAGATAGCCTGGAAGCCCCCGGACCTCTTTATTCCTTGAAAGGAGGAGGTTTTACTTGAATCGCCAGC
>DATDCP010000513.1:0-16047 GCA_036524255.1 Chitinophagaceae bacterium | reverse complement strand
TTGTTGTACCATGGGTATCATATCATCGATGCGTGATTATGAATTTGTAAAGGGAGTTCTTGGTGAAGATTATGTAGCAATGACAGAAGATAATATTGCCAATGGCGATCCTTTTGGTGTTTATAAGAATACAGCAGATGGCGGCTATTTCTCATCGTTTATGTGGTTCTTTTATCACAATGTGAAGATCGATTTCCTTATGTTCATTTTTGGTTTGTTCTTTGGCGTAATCACACTCCATTTGTTATTCACTAACAGTGTAATGCTTGGTTGTTTTCAGTATATGTTTTTTGCAAAAGGACTTGGTATAAAATCTGTATTGGTTATTTGGGTTCATGGTACATTGGAGATATCTGCAATGATCATTTCAGCAACCGCTGGATTTATTATTGCGAAAAGTATTTTGTTTCCTGGTTCTTATTCGAGGCTTAGCTCATTTAAAACGGGAATTAAGGATGCCGTGAAGATCATGATCATTTTTGTACCGATGACTCTTGGCGCTGCATTTCTTGAAAGTTATATTACTCACCTTATGTCTGAAACTTTTGACAAAGATGGAAAAGGCGGTATGCCGGTATGGGCAAGTTTACTGATACTCGGCAGTTCATTTTGTTTCGTTGTATGGTATTTTATTATTTACCCAATACTGATGGAAAGAAAATTGAAGCGATTGAATCCATCCACGTCCCTTATTATTTGAAAAATAAATTATCATATCAGTTTCTAATACTACTTGCGGGATTATTATTTTCTTTTAATATCCATGCACAGGTCAGTACAGATACCACTGCTGCAACTGTTGATGATTACGAGTCAACTGAGGAAGGGGAAGAGACTACCTACTATCCTGATACTTTAAAAAGAGAATTCCGGGCTATTGAATTTGATAGTGTGCAGGCTATTAATTCTGACAAAGGGTTTTATTACAAGCGGTATATGGATAGCCTCTTGAGAGCTACACAATTTAAAGTGCAGAAACCAAGAAGCAGAGTTGACCTTAGTGGCTCTGATTTTTTTAGTTCAATATTTGGGATCATCTTCTGGATGCTTGCGATAGGATTATTCGGTTATCTTGTTTACAGGTTGTTTTTAAGCAACTCTTCATTTCTTTCACGAAACCGGAAAAATATTGCATCAGACATAGCAATGGTTGAAGAAGAAAATGCAAGCGATCCCGACTCGCTTCTTCGCAATGCAATAAGAAACGGTAATTACAGGCTTGCTGTCCGATACTTGTATCTACAGTCATTACAACGTTTATCAGAAAAAAAGTTTATCGAAATAAGTTCCAATAAGACCAATTATGAATATGTAATGGAAGTAAGGAGACATAAGTTTGCAAATGAGTTTGCTTCGCTTACGCTTCAATACGAATATGTATGGTACGGGGAATACCCAGTTGACGAAAGATTATTTGAACAGATACAAGGCAGCTTCACACAGTTTAATAAAAATAATTTAAGATAATTGAACAGAAGGTTAACATATAAATTTTTTCTTGCAAGCTTTACATGTCTTGTATTATTCAGCAGCTGCTTTAAGTCAAACCAGGGGATACGAATTCCCAGGCTGGATCCAAAATATGGGTATAAGGACAAGGAGCCAATGGGAGGCTATGTTGCTTATCACTATCTCAATTCACTTTTCAATTATGGAGTTACTGATGTTATTAATAAACCTTTTTCCAAGTTGCGCTATGAGATCAACTATGATAAATCGCTTTACATTATTGTTGCGAAAGCGGTTTTTATGAGCGAAGATGACATGGAAAACATGATGAATTATGTGGCTAATGGCAATACTCTTTTTATAAGCGCTGAATATATCGATGAGAAACTGGTTGATACACTTGGTGCAAAAATTTCATTTGACTTTTCTTTATTTGTCCAAAGTGAATACGATATGGACAAGAAAGATACCTGGCTTTCATTGGCCCATGAAGCCAAAAATGATAAGCAGAAGTATGGTTTCTTTTTTGTCCCTTTTAATAATAGTGTACTTTCTTATGATACATTAGCTACACAAGAATTGGGGTATAATGAGAATAATAAACCTAATTTCATCGCTATCGATCATGGGCAGGGAAAGTTTATCCTGCACATAGGTCCGGCAGCTTTCAGCAATTATTTCTTACTTAGCGGTAACAACAAAGAGTATCTTGAAAAATCTTTTTCTTATTTCAAAGCTGAGACCAGTTCAGTTTATTGGGATAATTATTACAGGTTGAGAAGAAGTTCTAACGAGGACTTTTCTATCGTCAATTTTTTTAAAAAACAGCCACCTTTATATTATGCTTTTCTGCTGACACTTGCTGCGTTGTTAATTTTTATTGCATTTGGTGGAAGAAGAAGACAGCGATTTGTACCAGAACGAATCCCCAATAATAATACTACGATATCTTATACAGAAACGATCGGTAGGCTTTATCTTCAGAAAAAAGATAACAGGAACATTGCTCTGAAGATGTTTACTTATTTCCTTGAACATGTAAGGAATAGCTATTACTTAAACACACAAAGTTTGAATAATGAATTTTCTGAAGCTTTGTCAAGAAAAAGTGGCGTGCCGGAAACAAGAGTGAAACACCTATTGCAATTGATGGATGATACGGACCGGTCAGATAATATTAGTGATGTACGTTTACTCGAATTACACAATCTTATACAGGAGTATTTTAAAAAATAAATTATGGAAGAAACAGTTTTTCAGCAAAGAACGGATCTTACAAAATTGAACGAAGCTGTTAATGCAATTCGCGACACGATAGGCAAGGTAATAGTTGGGCAACACAAGATGGTTGACCTGATGATCGCAGGCCTTTTATCTGATGGGCATATTTTGATAGAGGGTGTTCCGGGTGTCGCAAAAACATTAAGCGCAAAGCTGCTTGCAAAGATCATTGATGTAAATTTTTCAAGGATACAATTTACCCCCGACCTGATGCCTTCTGATGTGCTGGGTACTTCAGTTTTTAATCCCGGGGAGGGAGCTTTTCAATTTAAAGCCGGACCCGTTTTCAGTAATATTGTTTTGATCGATGAAATAAACCGTGCCCCTGCAAAAACACAAGCTGCCTTGTTTGAAGTAATGGAAGAAAGGCAAGTGACAATTGACGGACATACCTATTTTATGAAGCCTCCGTTTCTTGTATTGGCTACTCAAAATCCGGTCGAGCAGGAGGGAACTTATCGTTTGCCTGAAGCGCAACTGGATCGTTTTCTTTTTAAGATCGATATTGGGTATCCTTCTTTGCAGGAAGAAGTAACGATTCTTGAAAGGCAGCACCACTTGAATCAAAAAGATCTTTTGAAAGATATTCCGAAAGTATTATCAGCAGCAGACATAGATACTTACCGAAATATAATTATGCAAATAAATGTGGAGACTAAATTGCTTGAGTTCATTGCTAAAATTGTAAATGAAACAAGGAACAATCCTTCACTTTATTTGGGTGCATCACCAAGAGCATCACTTAATATTTTAAAAGCTGCCAAGTCAATGGGTGCCATCAAGGGCCGCGA
Source organism: Chitinophagaceae bacterium (assembly GCA_036524255.1). Taxonomy (GTDB): domain Bacteria; phylum Bacteroidota; class Bacteroidia; order Chitinophagales; family Chitinophagaceae; genus VBAS01. The sequence goes on along the minus strand of DATDCP010000513.1, from coordinate 12,526 downwards.
TTTTATTACACCTGAAGATATCATTGAGGTAGCACCTCATGTTATGAGGCATCGTATCATTCTATCTCCTGAAAAGGAGATGGAAGGGATCACTGCCGATGAATTGATCGAAAAAATTATTAAGTCAATTGAAATTCCGCGTTAGGCATGTTACTTTTTCTTTTAATAGTTGCGGGAGGAGTATTATGGGTTATCGCCAATTATTGGTTAAAGACCTTATACTTTAATAACCGTTTTTTTTGGACATGCGGTATTATTGTTATTTTATTTCTTACTTCATTTTTTTATCCAATATTTTTTGAACCAGTCAACGTGATCTTTACCGTTTTTTTATTGCTGCTTGTGACTGACGGCGTGTTCCTGTTTGCATTCAGGAGCAAGCCAATTGCAAACAGGATCATTGCAGAACGATTAAGCAATGGAGATAAGAATCCAGTTGTATTACAGGTAAAAAATACATATCCTTTTACTGTTAAGATGCGGGTAATTGATGAATTGCCAGAGCAGTTTCAATCAAGAAATAATTTTTTTGAAACAACATTCAGAGCCGGGCAGGAAGAAAAAATTGATTTTTTTCTAAGACCAGTTGAACGAGGGGAGTATCATTTCGGTGATCTGATCATTTATGCAAGTTCATTACTTGGTTTTATCAGCAGGCGATTTGATTCAAAGGCCCGTCAAATGATCCCGGTTTATCCTTCTTTTTTTCAAATGAGAAAATATGATCTTATTGCGAGAGATGCACAGACAAATGAAGCGGGAACAAAGAAATTAAGAAAGCTGGGGCTCAGCCTGGAATTTGAACATGTAAAAGAATATACCCGGGGCGATGATATAAGAATCATTAACTGGAAAGCTACTGCAAGAAAAGGTGGCTTGATGGTGAATAATTATTTAGATGAACGATCGCAACAGGTTTTTTGCATAGTAGATAAAGGGCGGCTGATGAAAATGCCTTTTGATAACCTCTCCTTACTGGATTATGCCATTAATTCATCCCTGGTAATGTGTAATGTAAGTTTGCGCCGTCATGATCGTTTTGGGCTTATCACATTTGCAGAAAAGATCGGAACCATTCTTCCCGCTGATAAAAAAGCTACACAACTCCAAAATGTATTGCAGATTCTCTATAATCAAACAACAAGATTTTTAGAAAGTGACTTTGAGATGTTGTACAAACAAGTGAGAGCAAATGTTCGCAATAGAAGTTTGCTGATCTTATTTACGAATTTTGAATCCTTCGGAGGGATGCAACGTCAATTGCCCTACCTGCGTATGATCGCAAAACATCATTTATTATTAGTGGTCTTTTTTGAGAACACGGGGTTGAAAGACCTGGCAGCAAAAAAAGCAAAGGATATCGAGGGAGTTTATGTAAAGACAGTCGCAGAAAAATTTATGCATGAAAAGAAAATGATCGTAAAAGAACTTCAAAATCACGGAATACTTTCTATTCTTACCACTCCTGAAAATCTTACAGTAAATACTGTGAATAAATACCTTGAGTTGAAAGCAAGACAGGCAATCTAGTACATTTGCTGAAATGAATAAGCCGATAGCTATTTTTGAAGAAGGACAAGTGTTATTAATTGACAAACCAATTGAATGGACATCATTTGATGTGGTAAGAAAGATCAGGAATTTAATTCGAATAAAAAAAGTTGGGCATGCGGGTACCCTCGATCCATTAGCGACAGGCTTATTGATCGTATGCACAGGCAAATTCACCAAGAGAATAAATGAATATATGGCGCAGGAAAAAGAATACGCTGGCAGTTTTACTCTTGGTGCCACGACACCAACTTATGATCTTGAAAGTGAACCTGTCAATTTTAAAGACATCAATTTGATCTCAAAGGAGGAAATATTGAACGCCACAAAACAGTTCATCGGTGAGATAATGCAGATCCCGCCAGCACATTCAGCAATAAAAATCGACGGTAAAAGAGTGTATGAATTAGCACGACAAGGGAAAGAAGTTAAAATAGAGCCTAGAAAAATTGTTATAAAAGAATTTGAAATAGCTAAAATAGAAATGCCCGTTGTTTTTTTTCGTGTTGTGTGCACTACCGGTACCTACATTCGAAGCCTTGCAAATGATTTTGGACAGGTACTTGGCTGCGGCGCATACCTTAGCAGCTTATGCCGGACAAGAATTGGCGATTCAAAACTTGATGATGCAAAGACGATGACTGAATGGGAGAATGAGATAAAAAATATCAGAATGCAAATGGATAGTTGATCCCGAGTTGTACAATACCTCCAAATGGATTGAAATCATAAAACCATATATTTTGACCCTTAGCATTATAAGGCTCTGGAGATGGGTTTTTAATTTTTATTGCATAATCCAATCTTATTTTCAAAAAACCAAAATCCATCCGAAGCCCTGTGCCAATACCAACGGCCATATCTTTAAAAAATTTGTCGCCGGTAAGAGTACCGTCTGGGAAATCAGGATTCTTTCTTAGGAACCAAACATTTCCGATGTCCGTAAAAAGACAACTACTGAAATCATATCCCCACAATTTTACTAATGGGAAACGATATTCCGCGTTGAATTCAAATTGAAAATCTCCAAATCTAATAGGAACTGAATCTCTTGTTTTTAATGTGGAACCCGGCCCTAATAATTGTAAGCCCCATGCCCGCATACTGTAAGGACCACCGGCAGTGAATTGTTTAAAATAAGGCATTTGTGGATTTGTCGGTCTTTCTTTTGTTGTCATAGCATAACCGGCCCCCACGAAACCGCGAATTACAAAAGATTTTTTTCCGGAAAGCTGCATATTCCTGATGAATTCCACATCCATTTTTACAAACTTGAAAAGGCTGTCAAGCACTTTTATATTGATGTGTTCAGCGAGCAAACCGGATTCTTCGAAGTTGACTCTGAATATTTGTGAGGCATTTCTTCTTCCGCCACGAATAGCAAAACCAGTTTGTATAGAAAATACGAGTCCATTATCAGGGAAAACAGTTCTAAGGGACGGGTTGTCATCCAAAAATTCAATAAGACTATCTCTTTTTATTATATGTGCAAATTCGATATTAGGAAATTTTACATAAGCTGATTTGTTTTTCCATTGAGTATTATACCCCCACGCTGCATTCAATGCAGTAAGATTAAAAAAATCTTTTCGCTCAGTGTTTGACAATGCAAATGCAAGATTGGTCCTGAAATTATCCTTGAATTTTTCAGGTATCCATTTTGCATTGGGAATAGCCTTTGGAAAAACGATCGTATGACTGATACTGGTTTGAATTGTTTTTACAAATTCTCCTTTGGTATCTAATTCTGTTGTATATCGTGCGATCGTAGAAGATCTGTTTGCAGATTTTCCAAAATTGTTATTTGTTAACTGGACATTTGCGCCAAGCCCTAAAAGATTTTCTTGCACAGTTTGCTGTAGATCCAGGGAACTATTATTATTGAAACTTCCTTCGATATTTGCAGTAAAAGAATATTTATTACCCGGGGTCAGGTATAATTCAACATCAACAGTATCTCCGGGTCCTCTTGGTATTTGTTCGATATTTACAATACGCCATGCTCCTAAACTATTAAAACGGTTAATTGTTTTTACAAATCTTCTTTCATTGTATAGGTCCCCTTGTTTGAAATATATGTTTTGGGCAACAAATTTTTTCCTGAATAAATTTCTGTAAGTGATAAAAGTATAATTGCTGTCATATACAAATCTTATTGGTGTTTTACCTGCGGTATCGATAATATTAAAATCAGGGTATATTGTTGTATTACCAACGAAATATTTTTTCATTTTGTCAACACTGTACCCAGGTCTTAATCTTATTTCGATATCTGTAGTTGGTGAATCACGTCTTCTTCTTAATTCCTCCAGCATTTCTATATCAAACGGATCAATAGTTGGGCGAAGTATTGAAAGATTAAGTGTATCCCAAACTCCGGAGAGTTCTTCAAAACTAAATTTGAGATACCCGTTTTCCCGGTAGAGCTCAACAAGCCTGTTCAACTCTTCGGAGACCAGTTGTTGTGCAAATGGGTCGCCTTTTTTTATAACTGTTTTTGATTTAGAAGCATCAGTCAAAGCCTGCAAATCAGAATTATTGATCACATGACTAATTGAATCAAGTCTAAAAAGCTGATTGGGTGTTATATTAAAATTTACAGTAGTTCGAAGTTGAGGATGTGTTGAATCTGCTTTTACCGGTATAGTATCAATAATTGAATTATAGGAAATGGAATTACGTAAATACCCGAATTTGTTAAGTAATGCCTTCATAAAGATGGTTGAGCGATCGGCGCTTGCACTGTCAAATGCCGGTGGATTCTCCAGAATGGGCCTATTAATACCTGCATATCCTTTTTTAAATCTAAGGGAGATGAATTTATAATTCGTTTTGGCTTTCAGACTATCATCCAGCTGGCTTTTCAATTGGGATGTCAACGCATCTTTTTCTTCTTTGGTAAAATTGCCTTCAAGCTTGATATTTGTTTCGAAAACGAAAGGTTTATCAATGGGATAATCTTTAGGAATAACCTTACAGGAAGCTAGTACAAGGATAAGGAGAACTATAGCGAGGGTGACAGTAAGAGAACTTTGTGGCTTAGCTTCTAACATGTTAAATTTAAAGAAATTATGATTACTAAAAATCAGGTCAAATATATTCAAAGTTTAGGCCAGAAAAAATCTAGAGATATTGAGAACCGCTTTATTGCCGAAGGCCCCAAATTAGTAAATGAATTATTAACTGCAGAGAATTGCAGGATAGTTCAGCTTCTTGCATTGAAAGAATGGATAAATGAAAATCCAAATGCAAGTGATCGTACAGAGGTAAATGAAGTATCTGACGCGGAATTGGAAAAAGTTTCACAACTAACTACACCGAACCAGGTTTTGGCTGTAATTGAAAAAATACAATGGAACAATGATCCGGAAGTCAAGGGAAATATATCATTGGCATTAGATACAATACAAGACCCGGGAAATATGGGAACAATTATCAGGCTTGCTGATTGGTTTGGGATAAAAAATATTTTTTGCAGTACTGAATGTGCTGATGTTTATAGTCCCAAGGTGGTACAGGCTTCCATGGGAAGCATTAGCAGGGTGAGAGTGGAATACACAGATATTTTATCATGGTTGAAAGAAAATAATGATGTAGGAATATATGCAGCCGTTTTGGATGGGAGGGATATAACTAAAATGGAAAAAATAAGTGAAGGAATAATTGTTATTGGCAATGAATCGAAAGGCATCAATCCAGAAATGCTAAGACTTGCCAATGTTCAGATCACAATACCGGGAAAAGGAAAAGCTGAATCGCTGAATGCAGCAGTTGCTACAGGGATCATTTTATCACATTTACTATAAAAATAGTTTACCGGAACTGTATTGCTTTTACCGGTTTCACTTTCTTTACAATGTAGGTTGGTATCATTAGTATAAGTAAACTAACAAGGAAAGTAAGAGCACAAACCAATAACACCTGCCACCAAATAATTTTTACGGCCGCTTCACTCATATAATAGGCCTCTTCTTTCAGTTGTATAAACCCTGTTGCTTTTTGTAGATACAATAACCCAAGTCCTAACATGGCGCCAAAGAATATACCGACCAATGTGATGATAAGAGAGTGACGAAGAAAAATTTTCTGCACCATCCAGTCCGTTGCGCCCAGTGCTTTTAATACTCCAACCATTCGAATTCTCTCAAGTACTAAAATAATAAGACAGGTAATAAGATTTATAACTGCTACGAGTACCATAAATCCTATTAATACATTACGGGTAAGGTTTTGTAAATTCAACCAGTCAAAAATATTGGGGTAAATGCTTCTTATTGGTTGTGTATCCCATGTTCCCGGAAAATCTGCCAATGCATAAAGATCTTCGCTTGCTTTTTCCATTTTGTCAAAATCATGAAGAAAAACTTCATAGCCTCCAATTTCATTTTCTTTCCAATCATTTAGCCTTCTTATCAACTTAAGATCGCCAATGGAAATTTGTTTATCATAGTCATCGATCCCAGTTTTGTAAATACCAACAATCCTGATCTTTTCTCCTCTTAGTGACCTGTTTGGCCGGATAAAATATATGCTTATACTATCATTTACTTGTACCTGGAGCCGTTTTGCAGTGTAATCTGAAACAAGGATCTCCCGGGCATAGCTGCTGTCACTGAAATTTATCCAACGACCTTCTTTTAAAAAAGGTTTCAGTAGGTCAACGTCAAATTCTTTATCAAGGCCTTTTAATAATACACCTTCCATTGCATCGCCGCTTTTCAGCATTGCATATCGTGTAGCATATGGATGCATGTTTCTGACACGGCTATCACTTTTAATAGCTGTTTCTGCATTTGGATCTCGTTCTATAGGAATTTCTTCTGTAACCGGGCCACTTAATGCCTGTTTATATTGAACCCTAATATGCCCGGAAAAGCTAAATACTTTATTACTCACCGTTTCCTGGAAACCGTTTACAAGAGCAAGTGTCACGATCATTACGGCCACACTGACAATAGTGGCGCCAACAGAAAGACGGATAATGAACCGTGAAAATGAATTTTGACGGTTAAATGCTATTCTATTTGCTATAAAGCCTGCAACGTCCAAGGTCTGAATTTTGTCTGTCAAAAGTAACCGTAGAAAAAGATTTATCCTCTTTTTCATCATAAATTAATGCGAGTTTGTTATTTTAAATTATGGACACATTGAATTCGTCATGAAATTTTCTTCGCTTCATTCAATTTAGCTTGAAAATTTTGTGACTCATTTCACAATATTGTATACAATTTCTGGTTTAATTATGTATCCCAAATGAAACGATCTGTTTTATTTTTCCTTTTATCAATAACCATGGCTGCCAGTAGCCAGATACCTGACCATGTCTATAAATCAAGTATTCGGTCAATCAGGTTGCATAAGGCAGGTGATCCTTATAGTTATCCCATCATCAGGTTGAATAGTGCTGATGATCTTGATCTGTATTTTGATGATCTTGATGGTGACATAAAATATTATTATTATACTTTCCAGCTTTGTAATGCCGATTGGTCACCCAACACTGAGCTTCGCCCTTTTGATTATCTAAAAGGATTTCTATCAAACAGGATCGCCACTTACCGAAATTCATCGATCGCTTTTGTAAAATATACCAATTACTATGCAAGGCTGCCTGACAGAAATTGTTTTCCTACCAGGTCGGGTAATTATTTATTAAAAGTTTTTTTGGATAGTGATACTTCAAAAGTAGTTTTTACAAAAAGACTTCTCATCCTCGATCTTAGGTCGTCGATCATTGGAACCGTCATGCAACCATATAGCGGAACACTTTTCAGAACTCATCAAAAACTACAGGTATCTGTCAATCTCAATCCCGAGCTAAATGTATTCAACCAACAGGATGTAAAGGTTGCTCTATTACAAAATTATGCATGGCCAACGGCTGTTTACTTACCAAGACCAACTATTTATCGTGGAAATTATTTTGAATATACCGACGAACGCACCAATTCATTCCCGGCAGGCAAGGAATGGCGCTGGATCGATCTTCGGAGTATTCGATTGATGAGTGATCGAATGCAACGCATCGATAAACAACCGACCCGGACTGATGTTTATGTAAAGCCGGATAATGAAAGAAAGCAACAGCTTTATTATTATTACCGGGACATGAATGGCTTTTATTCCATTGAAACAACGGATAATGTAAATCCATTTTGGCAATCAGATTATGTATATACGCATTTTACTTTTTTCCCGCCAGGGAATCAGCAATATCCAGAACGTGATATTCATTTATTCGGCGAGTTTACCAATTATGCTACCAACGAAAATTCCAAAATGGAATTTAATGCAGAAAAAGGGGCTTATGAAAAAACGCTTTTGCTGAAGCAGGGAGTTTATGATTATTCATACGTCACAGTTCCTGTAAAAAGACCCGACGAACAACCAAGTTTTGATAATACAGAAGGAAATTATCCAAGCACTGAGAACGTTTATCTTATTTTGGTTTATTATCGTTCATTTGGTGGCAGATCTGATGAATTGATCGGGTTTGCAAAACTCAATTCATTGCTGGCAAGGTAGTTTTTTATTTAACCGGCTTTATCGCTTCGATTAAAAGTCCCTTGCAAGTTTATTCTGAGCTTATCGAAGGCCTCCTTTCAACAGAAGTCATTCTCTATTCATCTATTAATGAATAATCAATACTTAGGAAAATACTTACGACTCCTGACTTTCCTACTACATCTTTTTCGCATCTTCTAAAAACTTAGCAAGTCCAAGATCAGTAAGCGGATGTTTTAGTAATCCAAGAATAGAATCAAGAGGGCAGGTGCAAACATCAGCGCCGGCCTGTGCACACTGAACAATATGGTTTGGATTGCGGATAGAAGCTGCCAACACTTCTGTTTTATAACCCTGTATTGAATAGATCTGGACAATTTGCTCGATCAGTTGCACACCTTCCCAACCAGTATCATCAATACGACCAATAAAAGGGGAGATGTAAGCAGCTCCGGCTTTAGCTGCAAGAATTGCCTGGCCGGCAGAGAAACAAAGTGTACAGTTTGTGCGAATGCCGTTATCTGTAAACCATTTAATTGCTTTTACGCCATCTTTTATCATTGGAACTTTAACAACGATATTCTTATGTATTGCTGCCAGCTTTTTTCCTTCCTCCACGATACCTTTAAAATCAGTAGAAATAACTTCAGCGCTGATATCTCCATTTACCATTTCACAGATGGTTTTGTAATGTGCCATTACTGCATCAATACCTTTTATTCCTTCTTTCGCCATCAGCGAAGGATTGGTGGTAACACCATCAAGAATTCCAAGCTCGTTTGCTTCTTTAATTTGTGCAAGGTTTGCTGTATCAATAAAAAATTTCATAAAGTCAACCCGAAAAGGGTTATAATTTTTATGGTTTTGGAAACCCTGAAGAATTTATATCCCCCCTTCAGGGGGTTAGGGGGTATAAAAAAATGGCAGGCTCCTCACATCGCACCGCTACAACCACTTATCCTTGCTGCCTTCCGGCCCTGGGGAGGTTCAGCAGGAGCTGGTCGTGTAAGACCTGCCGCCGCAAAGATAAGGGGATGAAGGCAGTCGTGTTGTTTGAATTTGTAATATTGAAAATTTTAATTGTCGCGTTTTGATTTCCCATTTTTTTGCGACTTATTCTTCAGAATTTCATCTGATGTAGGTAGCAATTCATCATCTGTTTTTTTCTTAATCCAGATCGTTATTTCTTTCCACAATTTTGGATCAGACTTCAAAATTGCTTTGATGGTAAGCTTTTCAACTGTTGGGTTATCAGGAAGAACTAATTCAGTGCCCACAAATGTCCCATAGCTTGTAGTGAAAGTGATATCTTTAGCCGTAAGAGGCGTCCACTTACCATCTGAAGTTTTGCCATCAACATTTATATAATTATGAGTTCCTTTTTTTAAGCTATCGGTGTAAAGATGAAAGAAAATACTGTCGATCTTTTGGGCATTGCTCAAAAAGCCAATAGAAAAGAATAAGATAAAAAGAAAAATTTGCTTCATGGTCTTAATTAGTCGCAAAATTGATGCAAAGAGTTGGATGCCGCTGTTAAAATTTTAGTTAGCATTTATTTTTCTCCATTCACCCGGGGACAACTGTTTTATTTTCTTAAATATCCGGTTAAAATTGGAAAGATTCATAAATCCGCAATCGTAGCAGATATCTGCAATGTTTTTGTCTTCTGTCAGCAAGCGGCAGGCATGATTAACACGTATCTCATTCAAAAAATTGATATAAGTCTTTCTTGTTCTTGTTTTAAAATATTTGCAAAACGCTTCAGGTGTAAGGTTTGCCAGGCCAGATACTTCCTTTAATGTAATTGGACGTTGAAATTCCTTAAATGTAAATTCGATCACTTTATTTAGCCTGTTGCCATCATAAGATTTAATGTTTCGCTGAATAACAGGCTTGGTTAAAGGTTGCATTTCTTTACGGCTACCAAGTACTTTTAATATTTCAAGGAAAAAGATCAGCCTGTCAATCCCTTTAGCATTGGTAATTGACAGTAATTTTTCTGCCAATAGCTTTTTCTTTCTGCCTGTTATTCTAAAACCACCTGAACTATTTTTTAAGAATTGTTGTAATGGTTTCATTTCCTCAAGCATCCAAAAATTTTCCCCAAAAGTGGTTTCATCAAAAAAAATTGTGACGGCAATTGCTTTTGACTTGTTTCTGAAAAACTTTTCATCATTTCTAAAAACATGGGCCTGGTTTCCGCCGATCACAAACACATCACCCGTGTGAAATGGGCCCACATAATCACCTGCTATCAATGTGCCATTACTTTCTTTAATAAGTGTGAGTTGAATTTCCGGATGCTGATGAATATGATTGTAAAGATGTGGTACATCATCTATCTGCACACGAAATGCCTCTTCTGTGCCTTTAGGTATCTGGAACGGAACGACTTTCATTGTACTAAATTAGTTGAAAAGAGTAAATGATGTTATAAAACTGGTTAAAATAGTATCAGTTTGAATTAAAAGATGATCAGTGTTTTTTGTTTGTCATCAGTAGATTTGTGCAAAACCAAATAATATGTCATTTGAATGGAAAGGAGTTTTCCCCGCACTACTCACACCTTTTACTGAAAAAGAAAAGCTTGATCTTGATATGTTTGAAAAAAATCTTGCTGCTCAGGTTGCGGCAGGTATTCATGGTATCATTATCGGTGGTTCGCTGGGGGAAGCTAGTACAATAACAGAAAAAGAAAAAGAAGAGCTGACTGAATTTTCAGTTGAATATCTTAATGAGGATATTCCTGTGATCGTGAATATTGCTGAATCGACAACTGCCGATGCAGTTAAGCAAGCGTCAAATGCAAAAAAATGGGGAGCCGATGGAATAATGTTATTACCACCTATGCGCTATAAAACTGATGACAGGGAAACCATCACCTATTTTAAAGCTGTGGCTAAATCAACTGACCATCCAATCATGATCTATAATAATCCACCCGATTATAAAATTGACACAAGACCCGATATGTTTGATGAATTGGTCGAATGTGAAAACATTACTGCATTAAAAGAAAGTTCCCGTGATGTTACAAATTTGACAAGGATGAAGAACCGGTTTGGCGATAGATTTAAAGTACTTTGCGGTGTAGATACACTGGCAATGGAAGAACTTTGTCTTGGTGCTGATGGATGGGTGGCCGGATTAGTAGATGCTTTCCCAAAAGAAACAACAACGATCTATAATTTGGTCAAGGCGGGAAAGATAGAAGAAGCAACAAAAATTTATCGCTGGTTCATGCCATTGTTGGAATTGGATATACATCCTAAATTGGTTCAGTTTATAAAACTGGCAGCAAAGCAAACCGGCATCGGAAACGAATATGTAAGAGCTCCGCGATTAATTTTGGCTGGAGATGAAAGGGAACGCATTTTGAAAGTGATCAATGATGCAATAAGCAAAAGACCTTTATTGTAATTTCACAATTTAAATTTATTAATATTAATTGGCGAATGTTTAAAGATGCGACTACCGGTGAGATCAATGAAGTGATGCAACAATCATGGACTGCATTTCATGTTTACAGGAAAATGAGTTTGAAGCAAAGAGCAGATTTCATGCGAACGATAGCAGTTGAGTTGGAAGCATGTGGGGATGAATTGATTCAAACTGCGATGAGAGAGACAAATCTTCCCGAGGCAAGAATGAGAAATGAAAGAGGAAGGACAATTTTTCAATTGAACTCTTATGCTGATGCATGTGAAAGAGGAGAGTGGTTAGAAGCAAGAATTGATATCCCTACTACTGGCAAAAATTCACCAACGCCTGATATAAGAAAAATGTTAGTGCCGCTTGGGCCTGTCGTAGTTTTTGGTTCTTCCAATTTCCCTTTTGCTTATTCTACCGCAGGTGGTGATACTGCTTGTGCGTTTGCAGCTGGTTGCCCGGTAATTATAAAAGCACATCCCGCACATCCGCAAACATCAGAAACAGTTGCGAATGCAATTTTAAAAGCAGCCGATAAATGCAAAATGCCCAAAGGAATTTTTGCTCATGTTCATGGCGTTTCTTTTGAAGTTGGTAAGACATTGGTGATGCACCCGCATACAAAAGCTGTTGGCTTTACTGGATCATTTATTGGCGGTAAACAATTATTTGATTGGGCCAATCAACGCAAAGAGCCGATTCCTGTTTTTTCAGAAATGGGAAGTGTCAATCCTGTTTTTCTTTTACCGGGAAAATTAAAACAGTCCCCTGCTGATATTGCAAAAATGTATGCCGGGTCCATTACATTGAGCGTAGGACAATTTTGTACAAACCCGGGGTTGATCATCGGTATTGATAGTGATGAACTGAAAACTTTTGTTCATGATCTTGGAAATGTAATTCAACAGACTTCTTCCGGTTTAATGTTGCATCCCGGAATTGCAAAAGCATACAAAGAGAAAAGAGGAACTGCTTTAATACAGAAAGATGTGCAGCTCGTTGCCGAATCTGAAATATCGGTAAAGGAAAATGAAGGACTGCC
>DATDCP010000512.1:0-2927 GCA_036524255.1 Chitinophagaceae bacterium | reverse complement strand
GATACATGAAGTAAGGGCCGGTGGGGTAAGCATCATGGACAAGGCCTCACGAAATAAAAAGATATCCAAAGAAAGATTAAAAGATTTTTTTGATCTGTATATGCGGCGTCATGATCGTATCAATAATTGGGATCTTTGTGATACTGGTTGTTTGTATATGACCGGGAGTTATTTGTATGATAAGCCACATGATATTTTATATAAACTAGCCCGATCAAAAAATATTTGGGAAAGACGCACAGCCATTCTCAGCACTTGTTATTTTATAAGGCAAGGTGATTTGACCGATACTTTTAAGATCGCTGAGATATTGGTTAATGATAAAGAAGACCTGATCCATAAAGCAACAGGCTGGATGTTGCGTTTTGCCGGCACAAAGGATCGAAAAAGATTAATTACTTTCTTAGATAAGTATGCTGCGACGATGCCGAGAACACTACTACGTTACTCAATAGAGCATTTTAGTAGTAAAGAAAGGGAGCGTTATTTAAAAATGAAGACAGTTAAATAATTATTCTTTCAATCCCATTTTATTAATGAGCTCTTTAAAACGCGGATCTGATTTTAATTCTTTTAACATTGGATACCTGATACAAAAGATCATACCGAGACAGGCGATCCCAATTCTCTGATCATATGTCTTATTAAGGTATTCAAATGCAAGATCAAATTGTTTCATACCGGTATATAAAAAAGCATAGTCCATATGTAATAACACACCCGGCTCTTTTTCTTCTCTTAACTTTAATTTTTTTTCTACTTCTATTGCTTTGTCTTTTTGTCCCGCGGCTGCATAAGCATGTCCAAGACTACTTAGTCCTTTCAAAGGATTTCCAACAAGTTTGTGATATTGCTCAAAGTCTTTAACCGCTTTCTCATTTTCTCCCATTGCGAGATAGATCATTCCTCTTCCTTCAAATCCTCTTCTGAAGTTTGGTTCCATTTCAATGAGCTTATTGTATTGTTCAAGCCCTTCATCAAATCGTCCGGCAAAGGAATAGGCATCTCCAAGTGTGCTTATTAGTGGTAACGAAAGCGGATCCAGAACAAGAGCCTGTTGAATTTTTTCAATTGCCTTTTCAAAGTCTCCCTTTGCGATGAGAAACCACCCATGCACCTGGTTAAAAAGGGAAGAATTTAATCCAAGCTCATTTGCTTTATTAAGTGATGCTTCGGCACCTTCAAAATCCCAGTTATGATAAAATTTAATAGTTGCTAATGATAAATGTGATTCTGCATGGTTCGGATCAAGTTCGATCGCTTTCAATGTATAATCTTTTGCTTTAGGATATGCTTCTGACGGAGGCATCAAACCAGATGACCCCATAAAAGAATAACAATAAGAAAGGGAACAATAGGGTAATGCAAAACTTGGATCAAGTTTAATTGCTTCTTCAAAAGTTTTAATTGCTCTTAATATATCTTCCGGATTTGATTTGTTCCAATAATAACGCCCCTTTAAATATAAATTGTAGGCATCGGGATTCTCGGTTGGGGGCTTTATTACATTTTCTTTTTTCTCAGTAATGGCAAAATTTTCTTTTAACCTGTTCACAATTTTTCTCGCAATTGCATCCTGCACATCAAAAATATCCTCCAGTTCACTGTCATAAGTTTCTGACCAGACATGATAGCCATCTGCAGTGTTGATCAACTGAACATTTATCCTGATCTTTTTTCCTGCTTTTCGTACGGTACCTTCTAAAATATTTGCGACATTGAGTTTATTACCTATCTCTCGTACATCTTCATTCTTTCCTTTGAACGAAAAAGAAGATGTACGAGCCGTTACCTGTATTCCCTCCACATGCGTTAGTGAATTAAGTATCTCTTCTGAAATTCCATCACTGAAATATTCATTTTCCGGATCTGCACTCATATTTACAAATGGAAGCACCGCGATACTTTTATCGCTACCTGCTTTTATTCCTATTTGGGCTGATGTTGGAGTGATCAATCCTTCATTGGCTATGGCGTGAACAGTTACCGGCATCTTCACATTCTTCAATATAAATTTTCCAAGTGGAATTGTTTTTATTTCCTTTTGATTTTTTACTTCATCAAAAACTTTATCCGAAATAAGAATTGCGCCGGGAACAGCGATCGACTCAATTCGTGAAGCAACATTTACACAATCACCGTACAAACCTTTAGTATCGTATACAATATCACCGGAATTAATACCGATCCTCAGTTTCACCCTGGGTTCTTTTTGTAATTCTTTTTGGATTTCAATTCCGCATTTTACAGCATCAATGGCGCTGTCGAAAATGCTTAGCGTTCCATCGCCAAAAAACTGGACGATGGTACCGTGATATGAAGGAATAAGATTTTCTAATGTTTGCTGCTGTCTGTTTCGTAAGATCTTTGCTTTTGCTTCATCTTCCTGCATCATTGCAGTAAAACCTGTCATGTCCGCAAACATGATCGCTACCAGCTTTCGCATTTGTGTGTCTGGGGAATTCTTATCAATAGAAGGTGTTTCCATTTTTTACCTAATATGTGAGAATTGGTCCGATGACAAAAGTATAGTAATTCAACTTGCTTAGGTTACCGTTCTTCTATACGGTGATAAAATCCTGCAAATTTTTGGCCTTCTTGTTGATAATTTAAGTGGTTGAACGCAAATTTTATGTGGTCTTTAAGAAATGAACTGTTCACCTAAGAAATCTATAAGTCACTTTGATCAAAAAAATATTTCTTGCATGTTCTGCAAAAGCATTTGAGTATAAACTTTGACCCAGCGGTGTGTCAGTATCCCCGAATGCATCCGGCGTATTTCCCCTTGACCAAACAACATAGAATTCTGAACCGGGCTTATATTCCCAACGCAGAACAAGGTTTGACCTGAATTGCACAAAATTGAAATCAGGATTTGCAAAACTATAGTCAGGCACTCCATCACCGTTTTCATCTACAAAATATTC
>DATDCP010000511.1:0-6150 GCA_036524255.1 Chitinophagaceae bacterium | reverse complement strand
GGTAGATTTTTTTCGATGAATTGCTTGTAAAGTCCAATATCCTGCTGTGTTTTTAGTATTTCAAGATTGGCGGCAGATATTATTGTAAAACTGTATTTATCCGCAGCCAGCCATGGTACAATTTGTGAATTGCTTACTGGTTTTACGGTCTGAACATACTCAGCTGCGGCTTGGGCATTGTCAAAATTCCCAATTAATAAAACTTTGTATTCGGTATTGATCAGGGTGACGGTATATTCAAATTGTTTGTTATAATATTTACCCCGGTTATACATATTAAAAGCATTCTTTGTTTCATTTACCCAAACCATGTCCACTTTAGTAAGTATTACTGCTGCATAATATTTATCATCGGGTTTAAATGCATAAGCGGAAATAATTGGTTTGTTTACCACTGTATCTGCCGTTTTCACAACGGGTTTTTGATCTGCAACTTTAACTACTTCTTTTGGTTTTTCTTTTTGTGGTAATGGGGTATATGCAACAGTATCTGTTTTTATTTTTGTTGTGGTATCAACCGGTATGCGTTTTTCTTCAACTCTCGTTACATTTAATCCATTCAATTCGTCTTCTATTTTTTGCCGGCGACTTAATACATCGATCATCGTTCCAGCCTTTACAGCCATTGATGAACCCGGATCCTGTGCAATAATTGCATTCAATATTTCTGTTGCTTTCGCATCTTGTTTTTGTTTGATATAATAGATCGCTTCGATATACATCAGTTGCGGTGTCCAATAGTTAGAACCATAAATGCTGTCAGCAATTTTTTTATCAGCTATCGCTTTTGTAAAATTTCCTTCAATAAACAGATCATAAACATTTTGAAAGGCTTTGGTTGCCTCTTCATTCAATTTGCTTCCCGGATCTTTACCGGTCGAAACAATTGTTGTCAAGCGACTGCCGGCAAATTTTTGTTCCATCTGCTTTTTAGTCTGCTGAGCTTTTACAGTCTCGCCGGATTTATTATAACAATAGTAAAGTGTAAATAACACTTCTTCCATTTTTTTAAATGCTGGAAAACGATTGACTATTCTTTCATTAGCAGGAATTGAAGAAGTGCAATCTTCCAGGTCATTAGCAAAAGATTTTCCAAGCTTATAAAGAGCTTCACTTAATGAATCATTTGACAATTTCATTTGCTTCTCTGTAAGTGGAAGGTTAGCATATAATGCATCAAAAGTTATTTCGCCAGAAGTAACTTGTACATCTTCTTCTTTGCCTAGCGTATCTGTACGGTTCGGACCTGGTTTGACGACTATTGGCTGAAAACTCATGCCGGCAGCACGCCTCCAATTATCGACATTCCCCCTGTTTCCCCATTTTGCTTTGAACTCACTTGCCCCTTTTGACTTTAATGTTGTATTATAAAAATACCATTCACCCTTTGTGCCGCTAGTAAACAAATCCTCTTCATCGTTTTTTTGCGAACCGATCGGTACCAAAATAGTTGCGGATGCTGCTGCATCTTCTTTCAGTCCTTGGTCCTTCCTCATTTGACGAACACGATTTTTTACAAAAGCTTTTCTTTCTACCTCTGGCATTGCTGCGATCTTTTGCAAACTATCTTGTCTTTCCACAATATCCAGTTGAGTCACTAAATTGATAAGAAAATGTTTTCTTTCATTTATCTCTCGTTGATTTTTTAAACCCGGATCATTTATATCAACGCTGTCATATAAGTTGCGGGCCTGCCTGTATTTTTTTAGAGTGA
Organism: Chitinophagaceae bacterium; assembly: GCA_036524255.1. Taxonomy (GTDB): domain Bacteria; phylum Bacteroidota; class Bacteroidia; order Chitinophagales; family Chitinophagaceae; genus VBAS01. The sequence continues at coordinate 4,436 of DATDCP010000511.1, read as the reverse complement.
AAGCCATATCTGCCATTTGCAAAAAGGCTTTATTTTTTAATGCAGGATCAGCAGTATTATTCTCTGTACTCTTTTTAAGATAGGTTATTGCCTGATCCAGGTTATTTCTTTCCATTTCAATTTGGGCAATGGTGTAATAGATCACATCGCGGTAATCAATATATCTGTCACGTTTTGCCATTTTCAACAGCTCTGCAACATTTTTATCAATATAATTTTCACCACCAGTTGTATCAATGCGAATGGAATTAAGCCTGGCATAGATCTCCATTACAGGATCAATTGTATGACCGATCACTTTATCATAGAACTTTCTTGCTAACCCTGGATTGCCACTAAGCTGATATAATTGGGCAATCAAAAATTCCCACCTGGCCCTTTCTTTTTTATTGGTAGCATTATCCAATGCTTTTTCCAAATGAACAGCAGCGCTGTCATATACATTTCCATTATAAAACCACAATGCCTGTACTTCTTCCAGGTCGCTTTGTAAACGTTTTGGAAATGCCGGATCATTTTTAAGTGTAATGATCAGGCTCGCGGCTTCTCCATATTCTTCCATTGCGATCAATGTTCTTATCTGCCAGATAAACGCATCATTCCTGCTGGGTGGTTCAGAAAATACTTTTCTTGGTAAGCTATTTTTTTCTTTTGTAGAAATAGTAAATGCATCGTTGCCATCAAACTTGCTTCCTATAGTCTGGTAATAACCATCTTTTTCTTTTTTTGCCCATGCATAGTTAATGAACTGAAAAGTAAGATAGGCAGAATCAAATTGCTTGCGCAGGTAATAGGCTGCGCCAGTCAGCAAGTATAAGTTATCGATCCAGTCATTTCGAAGGTCATGTAAAACGATCCCGGTCGTAGACTTATAGATAACAGAATCCAGTTGCTCTGAATTTGCGGCAGTTTCATCAAGGCTGTAATTATAAAAAGACAGAAGTTCGGTGAACTCGTCAATATGTGCAGCTTTGGCAATTTCTAAAACCTCGTTTAGTTTGTTGTTGGCGTTAAAAAAGTAATTGTAATGAGTAAAAGTATTTTGAGTGAAACGTTTTGTGATCGGGAACTTCTTAGACTCTGATTTTTCGGAGGCCAATACCCGGTCATCGAACTGTTCGGGCTTTTTTATGTCAAAAGAGAACCCCTGCTGTGAATGGGCCTGAAAAAAGGTAAAACACAGAATCAGTAATAGGAGGTTAGAGTAAATCTTTCTGTTCAGGTACATTGCCGCGCAATCTAAAGTCTTAATAACTGAAAATCAAATTATTTATTTCAAAATTAGTTAAGTTTTTTATCTCGAAATCACGCCTTTCGGCAAGCTTTTCATAATTTTATTGGCTTTAAATTCACTGATTTGAAAATATCCCCAGAATCAACGCTAAAACGACTTCGAAACCGCTACCGCCTGGTAGTTATGAACGATGATACTTACGAAGAGGTTGTTACGTTTAAGTTATCAAGGATGAGCGTTTATGTAGTCCTTTGCACAATTTTTGTGGTATTGGTAGGTCTTACAGTCGCTTTGATCGTTTTTACGCCTTTGAGATATTACATTCCGGGTTCAGGGGCTGATTACCGGGCAGACCGGGAGCTCCGGCAGATGAAATACAGGACAGATTCATTAGAGCGGGAACTGAAATTCCAGGAACAATACAGGGAGGGTTTACAAAGAGTGTTGAAAGGTGATGTGACGACTAAACTTGATACAACACAAATCAGTGTGCCAAAAGAAGAGATCATTGGAAACTAAATATCTAAACCTATGTTTAATACTAAAAAACCAACTACAACAGATATGATTACAGAAAAACCGAATGGTAACGGTGGAGGTACAGGTACCACACTGATCAGCGCCGGAACAACTATTAAAGGAGACATCAGCAGCAACAGCGATCTAAGAATTGATGGAACGATCATAGGCAACATTAACAGTAGTTCTAAGATCGTAATTGGTAGCAGTGGTGTAGTAGAAGGCGATATTTTTGGTAACAACGCAGATATTGTTGGAAAAACATCTGGCACAATTAAAGTAAAAGAGTTGCTTCAACTGCGTGGTGAATGCGTTGTAAATGGAAATATTTATGCTGGTAAACTACAGGTGGAACCAAGTGCTACATTCAATGGCCAATGTCATATGGGTGCTAATGTAGTGGATATGGCGTCAAATGAAGTTGCTGCCCTTGCAAAATGATTTTATTGATTCAGTCCTTTAACTTCGCACCGTCTCGCCTCAGGCTAGACGGTTTTTTATTTTATTCAAAGCCTAACCAGATGAATAAACAATCGATGAAAAATTTTCTTCCGGCCATTATTCTTTTTCTTGTTTTCAACTCAGGATTTCTTGCTATGATGAAAACACTGGAAGGATGGGGCTTTAATTATACTGTGCTTGTTTTTGGAAACCTCATTGTCTTTGGCACCAGTTTTCTTTCTTACTGGATGGCAGTGAAAGGACTTACGACAAAGAATAACTATGCTTTTTTTCGGTGGGTATATGGAAGCATTATGCTAAAACTTTTTTTATTGGCAGGAGTGGCATTTGTTTATATTATGATGAATAAAAAAGAAGTGAACACGCCAGGGCTTTTTTTCTGCATGGGATTATATATAGTTTATACTTTTATTGAGGTATCAGGGCTGATGAAAGTGAACAAACAAAAAACCAATGCCTAAACAGGAAGCTCCATTAACACATCTAAATTCATTTTTACCCACCGGAACCTATCATGCAGTAGAAGAATACCTGCGGTTTTATAAAATTCATCTCACTGTTACACAACACCGTAAAAGTATTTTAGGAGATTACAGGCATCGTACGCATTTTAGCAATCATCGCATTAGTGTAAATGGAAGTTTGAACAAATTTTCTTTTCTCATTACACTTTTACATGAGATAGCACATTTATTGACATTTGAAAAGCATGGCAATAGTGTAATGGCACATGGCAACGAATGGAAAACCATTTATGGTTATTTGCTGAAGCAGTTTGTTGAGAACAAAGTTTTTCCTCCTGATATTGAAAAAGAATTGCTGGCTTCACTTAAAAATCCCGCGGCAAGCAGCTGTGCGGAGGATGATCTTATTCGGGTACTTCGTAATTATGATGAAAATAAAAATGGATTTAAATTGATTGAAGAAATTCCTCTGAATGCCTTATTCAAAATTGACGATGGAAAAATTTTTAAAAGAGGGGAAAAGCAAAGGAAAAGATTCAAATGTGAAGAAGTAAGAACAGGGAAAGTTTATTTATTCAGTCCTGTATATGAGGTAGAAGTCGTGAGTCGTGAGTCGTGAGTTCAGGGTCGGGAGTATTGACTCCAGACTAACGACTATTGACTACAGACTCTTTAGCATCCACAAACTGCACCCTGTATGCCCGCTATTTCCCATAGGGCCTTTCAAATATTTAAATCCGAATTTTTCATACACACTCAAAGCTTGTTTCAGTTCAGGCATGGTTTCGAGGTAGATCTTTTTAAAACCATTTTCATCGGCCGCTTCAATACATTTTTCAATTAATGTTCTTCCTAATCCGTGACCACGGGCTTCTGGCAGCAGATACATTTTTACAAGCTCACAAGTATCTCCTGGTAATCCATCAGTTGGATAAATGCCACCACCGCCAACAATTTTGTTATTTAATTCTGCAAGAAAATATTTTGACCGGGGAGTTTGAAATACTTCAAACAAAGTATCGGTTGTCGGATCGTAATAAACAGTGTTGGGATGATTGGCGCCAAATTCAGCCAAAGTATCTCTTACAACTTTTGCCAGTGCAGGATTATCTTCTTTCTGAAGATCTCTGATAGTAACCATGGAACGAAAATAAAAAATATCAGGCAGCCCCGCGATTGTAGAATTTTGCTGTACGTTGTTTTAAAACATTGATGGCTTCTTCTCTTGATGAAAAGCTGTTATTGATATTAACAAGATTGTCGGCAATTTTATCATAACGTTTTGTCATCAGGAAATAAAACAAGTGCAGGTAATGTACGCCTTCAAAAACCAGCGATTTTTCTTTTGCAAGCATATCTTTTTCCTTTACAAACAAGTTTGGCATTTCTGTATAGTGAGCTCCTGGTTTTAAATGATGCATTAAATGATAGCCGTCATTCCAGCATTTTTTATTGTAAGATGTATTGATGCAGGTATAGCAATTGCGATACATGTTTTCAGGGTCATTGGGATCCACAAAAGCATGTTGTGTCCAGTTGCCAAGCATCATAACCAATCTTGAAAGAAGAAAAGGGATGATCAACACCCACAAGGAAGCTTGCAGGTTGATAAAACACATTACAACACAAAGTGCAAAAAAAGCCCCTTCACCATATGTGAGCCGCATGTAATATTTTTTCTTCTTTTTACTAACGAGATACATGAAGGTTTCTTTGAAACCAAGAAAAATAAAATTCAGGTAATATTTGAAGAAGTC
>DATDCP010000510.1:0-4745 GCA_036524255.1 Chitinophagaceae bacterium | reverse complement strand
CCATTCATCGCTGCTGTCATTCCACTTGTACCAGAAGCTTCTCTTGGTACTCTTGGGTTATTTAACCAAACATCCCCGGCTTGCTTTAATCTTTTTGAAAGACCGAGTTCATATCCAACAAGCACAGCTACATTATTATATTTTTTACTTAAATGTACCAGATGATTGAATTCAGAGATCGCAGGATAATCAACCGGGTAAGGTTTACCGGCCCAAATAATTTGAACAGGATATTTTTTATCGTTCAATAATTTTTCAAACTGCTCTTCTTCAGTTGCGATCAACCCTGCTCTTTTATAACCAGCAAATCTTCTTGACCAAACAATAGTAAATACATTTTGATCAAAGATCTTTCCTGTCTGGTCGGCCACTATTTCAAATGCTCTTTTCTTTAAATGTTTTTTTCTGTCGTCAAATGCCCAGTCGTTCCCTTCTTCCATGAATTTGTACAGCTGCTTATCACTCCAATATCTCCAGTTCTGCGAATTGGTGATTGAAATGATCGGGCATATATCATTATACTTCTTCCACATTTCTCTTGATACAACACCGTGCAATTGCGAAACCCCGTTGGCCAATCTTGCAAAACGCAAAGCAACAAGAGAATGATTGAACATATCTTCGTTGTTACCTGTTAATTTCTTTACATCATCGACGGTCAGTCCACAGAAATAACTCATCTTATGACAGAGATGGATATCATGTTTTTCATTCCCCGCTTCTTCTGGTGTATGCGTGGTGAATACAAGGCGTTTCTTTACTTCTTTCAGATCATTTGCATATTTTTTATACAAATAAAATGCAGCAGAGAGACCGTGTGCTTCATTTAAATGATACACATCAGGATTAAAACCAAGTTCATCGATCAATTTAGCGCCCCCAACACCGAGTAAAATAAATTGCGCCACTTTCGTTGCTACGTTCGCATCATATAATCGATGTGTGATCGTCTGCGATACATAATCGTTTTCCGGAAGATCGGTGCTTAATAAAAATAAAGGAGCTGTTTTAAATATCTCGGGATCGAGATACCATGCTTTTACCCAAACCGGATGTTCATGTACAGTTATTTGGAATTTAATACCGGTATCTTTCAAAAAGCTATATTGCTTTTCCATCCAGGTCACTTGCAATGTTTGATCCTGATTGCGGGCCTGGTCATAATAGCCATACTTCCATAATATTCCAACGCCGATCATATTTTGTCTGAGCTCATATCCGCTGCGTAAATGAGAGCCGGACAAAAATCCAAGACCTCCGCTATAAATTTTCAGGGGCTGATGTGTAGCGAACTCCATTGAAAAATAGGCTACCTTCTTCGAATATCTTTCATCAAAAGGGTACGGAACTTTAAATTGTCTAAAACTCATATTGTGTGGTTTTTACACGGGGCACAAAATAACGGGAAATAGGCATAGGAAAGTGTACGAACATTCAATCAGTTTATTAAATTATTCACATGCAGGGGAAAATTAAACACGAGAATGGCTGCAACTAACAATCATTAGGATTTTCGTTTAGCTGAAGTTTTCTGCTTCGCCTCTTTTTTACGAGGATAACTTCCGTCGAAAGAACATTTAACACCCCGGTGAGCTCCACATGCCTGGATCTCTTTTAATGAAACAGCAGATGATGAAAAATTAAATTGAATCGAGCAAGCATCCCCCGGTTGCTGATAAATAGCAGTATTGGCTGATGTAAAATTTGCAACTCCTTTTAGTTCACCGATGCATTCTCCATTATTGCGATCAATATGTATAAAGAAATTCATTTTACCCGCTTTACTATCATCACGGATCGAGACAATATTCATTTTATCTTTTATATAATCTGTAGAGAATTTATTTTTTCGGGCAAATGTATCGATCGGGTTAATGACTTCCTGTACCCTGTCATCAAGAGGATCCGTCATGATAAGAAGGAACTGGCTGGCTTCATCATTGTAAATGAAAACTTCTTTCCCTTCAGCACTTGAACCATCAGGTTTTTTTATTATCACAGATTGATAAAACTCAAATTTCCGATTGATACCGCTGATCTGTAAGGTGGCCGGATTTGCATCCTGCACCAACAATGGTAGAAAAGCTTTGAAATTATTTTCCCTATCAAAACAAAGCACCAGCATTACCTTCTTGTCGGCAGCACTGGCCTTTGCAAACAGGTAGCTATCTTCTTTTTCATTAATTCTTTTGCCCAAATAAATTTTGGGTTTTGCATTTTTTCCAAAAACTTTTGTCAGTACAGAATCGGGAACAAACTGGGAAAATATTTTATTAGCAATGAGCAGTGAATCTTTTTCTTTTTTATTCAATGCAGTATCGTTCACTTCGTATGGCGGATTTATTAATTCAAACGATTCAATGAAATCGCTGATAACCACCTCATCAGTGCCGGAAAGAGAAGGTTTTTTTTTATTGCCGCAACCCGTTAAGAAACAAATAGCGACAAGTAAACAGGCAAGATACCGGACCATATTCTTCAAATTGTTATCGAATATAAACCTTTCCATTTTTATGCCACAACGAAAATTTATTGGAAATATAATAAGTATTTTTTAGGTTTGTCTAAATTTATTTTTAGTCATGCTTAACTTTTCGACCAGTGAAGAGAATTACCTGAAGACGATCTATCATTTGCAGACCAAAGATGACAACGTGACTACAAATGAGCTTGCTGAAAAGCTGCATGCCAGGCCGGCTTCGATAACCGACATGATGAAAAAATTAAAGACCCGCAAGCTGGTTAATTACCAACCCTACCAGGGTTTTAGGTTAACTTCCGAAGGAAAGAAAATCGCATTGGGCATTATACGTCGTCATCGTTTATGGGAATATTTTTTAGCAGAGAAATTAAAATTTAATTGGGATGAAGTTCATGAAGTAGCGGAACAACTGGAACATGTAAGCAACAAAAAATTAATTGATAAACTGGATGAATATCTCGATCACCCAAAATTTGATCCTCATGGTGATCCTATCCCCGATATAAATGGGAAAATGGAAACAGGAAAACAAATAAGCTTATCTGAACTGCCCATTAATAAGACGGCCAGGATTTGCTTTATTGCCAATCAATCCGGGCTATTATTAGAACATTTGAATGAGAAAAAGATCAATATTGGCGCTTCTATCGTTGTAAAGCGAAAATTCAATTTTGACGATTCATTGGAAATTAAATTAGATAATAAGCTGCTGACTATAAGTGATCAGTTAGCTAAAAACATTTTTGTAAAACATGGATAATTTACATAATTATCCTTCACTAAGTGAAGTTCATCAATCAGTAGATACAACCAGTACAAGAAGATCGGGTTGGAGAAAAATACTTTCGTTTTTTGGTCCTGCCTATCTCGTTAGTGTTGGTTATATGGATCCGGGTAACTGGGCTACTGATCTTGCAGGTGGCAGCCAGTTTGGTTATAAACTTATCTGGGTATTATTGATGAGTAACCTGATGGCTCTTTTATTACAAAGTTTATCAGCAAGATTAGGAATAGTGAGAGGACGAGACCTGGCGCAGGCAAACAGGGAAACATATCCCCGTTATATCAACTATGCTTTATATGGTCTTGCAGAAATAGCAATTGCCGCCACAGATCTTGCAGAAATACTTGGTATGGCGATCGGCTTACAGTTGCTTACAGGCTTACCACTTATATGGGGTGTATTGATCACCGTTCTGGATACTTTTTTGTTTTTATACCTTCAGCGTCTTGGCATTCGTAAAATGGAGGCCTTTATCATTGCCCTTATTGCAGTTATTGGCGTTTCATTTCTTATTGAAATAATTATGGTTAAACCACAGATAGCAGAAGTTGCGACTGGTTTTATCCCTTCTATACCAAATGATACAGCTCTGTACATAGCCATTGGAATTATCGGCGCCACCGTAATGCCGCATAATTTGTATTTGCATTCGGCACTGGTACAAACAAGAAAAATAAAACGGGATGATGCGGGCATAAAAAAAGCGTTGAAATTAAATTTTATCGACAGTACGATTGCTTTGAATCTTGCCTTTTTTGTTAACGCTGCCATACTTGTATTGGCAGCCACTGCTTTTTTTAAAACAGGCAGAACAGATGTAGCAGAAATAAAAGTGGCACATGAACTACTCCCCTCTTTCCTGGGAAGTGAACTTGCACCCATACTTTTTGCCATTGCATTAATAGCATCGGGACAAAGCTCAACTATCACCGGAACCCTCGCCGGGCAAATAGTAATGGAAGGATATTTACAATTGCGTATTGCACCATGGGTAAGAAGATTGATGACAAGGCTTATCGCAATAGTTCCCGCTGTCATTGTCATTTTAATAAATGGAGAAGATAATATCGATAGCCTGTTAATATTAAGCCAGGTGATATTGAGTTTACAACTTGGTTTTGCTGTCATTCCTTTGATACATTTTACAAGTGATAAAAAGACAATGGGCAAATATGCGATCAAGCCATTGGTGATAGTGCTTGCTTCTTTAATTGCTGCTGTGCTTGTTTATCTAAATATCAGGATGGTAGTAGAGCAGGCTTCTGACTTTTTTGCAACATCCGATAATATATTTTGGAAAGCTGTTATTATAATTGCCGGCTTGTTTTTTATCAGTCTTCTTTTTATAGCAATTATTTACCCGCTTCGCAAACGAAAACAAAAACCTGTTACGCAAGAAATTCATGCTCAACCGGGTGTTATTGAAAATACATCAGTCCCTACTTTTAATAAAATTGCAGTAGCGATCGACCTTAGTTC
>DATDCP010000509.1:0-4838 GCA_036524255.1 Chitinophagaceae bacterium | reverse complement strand
ATGGAACTTACTTTCAATACGCCGGCATTGTTATTTCCTGCTATTAGTTTGTTATTGCTGGCATATACAAACCGTTTTCTTGCATTGGCCAACCTTGTAAGACGTTTGCACGATGAGTATAAAAGAGGAGAAAAGAGCACTGCTATGATCTATCAAATACAAAGCTTAAGACGGAGACTAATATTGGTAAGATACATGCAGGGGTTAGGTGTTTTCAGTTTTGTTTGCTGTGTGATAACAATGTATAGTATCTATAGCGAGTGGCAGGCAATTGCAAAATATATTTTTGCTGTGAGTTTACTTAGCTTATTGACATCTTTAATTATTTCGCTGATCGAAATAACGCAAAGCACGAAGGCCATTGAGGTTGAGCTGAGTGATATTGAGGAACTGGAAAAGTCAAACTTCTTTACTGATCTTTGGAAAGGGAAAGAGGAAAAGAAGTAAAAATGAATAAATATTTATATTTTATAAGAATGTTTGTATTGGGAAGTGTGGTCATGATCTCCTGCTCAAAACTTGGAACCCCCGGAGCCGAAACACCTGATGCGATCGATCAAAACGACGATGTATTTCCAACGATCACTGTTTCAAAACCAACGGCCAACCAGGTATACACAAGCGGTGATTCAATAATTGTAGAAGGTAAAGTAACTGATGAGAAGACACTATATAAAGGAAAAGTGGAAATAAAAAATGATGTAAATAGTCTTGTAGTGGCAAATGGTAATTACGAAACCCATTATTTAGCTGTCATGGATTATCGTCTTGCTTATAAAGCAGTGGTAACAATGCCAACTGACTTTACAATTCGTGTAGAGTTCCAGGATCATGGAGGCAATACTTCTGTGACAACCCTAAAAGTGAAAGTGAACCCCTAGAGTTTATTGATTATTTTTAAAACAGACTCCCAGCTTCCTCCATTATAAACTTCTGGCAATCCTGCTGACTTTAATATATTTTTTGCTGTATTACTGCGCATACCTGATTCGCAACAAACGATGACCGGTTTTTTCATTGACCTTATTCTTTCAATACTTGCGGAGATCCTGTCAACCGGGATATTAATGGAACGGGGAATTCTTCCATTGTCATATTCATGAGGCGTTCTTACATCAATAATGACAGCACCTTTTTTTAGCGCTTCTTTTATATTATTTTTTCCAAATAAAAAACCGAACATGATGATCTGTTTTCCTTTTTAAACAATTATGCGGCCGTTAATTTTTTTCTTTCACCAATTTGCTGGCGCCACATTGCATAATACAATCCTTTTTCTTCTAATAGCTTTTCGTGACTGCCTGTTTCCACTACATCACCTTTCTCCAATACATAAATTCTATCTGCATGCATTATAGTGGAGAGGCGGTGAGCAATAAGAATGGTGACCTGGTTACCCGTGGTTGATACATCTCTTATTGTTGATGTTATTTCTTCCTCTGTCAATGAATCAAGTGATGAAGTTGCTTCATCAAAGATCAGCAATTTTGGTCTGCGCAACAGGGCTCTTGCAATAGACAATCTTTGTTTTTCTCCTCCCGATAATTTCAATCCACCTTCACCGATCATTGTATCCAATCCTTTCTCAGCCCGTATCAAAAGATTTTGACAAGAAGCCTTATTAAGTACGTCATATAATTCTTCTTCAGGTGCAGCAGGATTTACAAACATTAAGTTTTCTTTTATCGTACCGGAAAAGAGTTGCGTATCCTGTGTTACAAATCCTATCTGGTTACGCAGATCATCAAAATTGATATTGTTCTCGTCTATACCATTATAAAGAATTTTTCCCTGTTGCGGACGGTACAAGCCAACCAATAACTTCATCAATGTTGTTTTGCCTGAACCAGATGGCCCGACAAAAGCAATAGTTTCTCCTGTCTTTACTTTAAAACTAATATTATTAATAGCATGTTGTGATGCAGTATGATGTTTGAAACCAACATGCTCAAATTCTAACTGTTCTATAGTACCGAGATGTTTGGGATCCGCAGGTTGTGGCTCCGGAGCCTTTTTCATCAGGTTGCCAAAATTTTCCAGTGATGCCTGTGCTTCGCGATAGGAAAGGATAATATTACCGATCTCCTGTAATGGTCCAAATACAAAGAATGAAAAGATCTGCATGGTTACTAATTGACCCGCATCCATTTGGCCGCCATAAATAAGATACATCAGCATAAAAAGAATTACCTGCCGAAGTGTATTTACAAATGTTCCTTGTACAAAACTGATGCTACGAATGCGTTTTACCTTGGTTAACTCAAGACCGAGTATTTTAAATGTATTCTTGTTCAGTCGGCTTACTTCCTGTTGTGTCAACCCAAGACTTTTTACCAATTCAATATTTCTCAATGACTCTGTAGTGGCTCCGGCAAGTGCCGTAGTTTGCCCAACAATATTTTTTTGAATGACTTTTACTTTCTTACTCAGCAAGTTTGAAATGATGGTAAGCAGAAAAATACCTCCGAAATAAATTATAGGTAAACTCCAGTGGATTGTGGTGGCATATACAGCAACAAATACAATTCCGATAATTACCGGGAAAAGGATATTGATAAAAGCAGACACAAATTTTTCCGTGTCAATTCTTACTTTCTGCAATATGCTTAATGTTTCGCCGCTGCGGGCATCTTCAAATTCCTGGTAAGGAAGTTTCATAGCATGCTGCAATCCTTGTGTAAAAACTGTAGCGCCAAACTTTTGTGTAATAAGATTTAAAAAGTAATCCTGGAAAGCCTTTGCAATTCGGCTGATCATAGCTACAGAAATAGAAGCAAGTAATAGCCAGACAACACCATAATAGTGGCGCAATACAGGTGTTTTAGTAACGTTCCCTTTTGTATCCACTTTTATATCAATGTCGGTCAGATTTTCATTCATAAAAAGAAAAGTATTCCAGTCAAATGCTTTTACGTTTTTATGATAGTTAGCCAGGTTGATCAGTTTTCCGAAAATGATAGGGTCAAATAATGAAAAACCAATATTGATAGCAGCGAGGAAAAGCACCAGTATCACCAGCCATTTATATGGTCTCAGGTATTGAACAAGAATTTTCATATGTAATTTCAAAAATTAGTCAACGAATATACGAATTGAAATGACTACGTTGAATGCGATCAGCCGGAAGTGAGGGACTTAACTTTATTGATAAATGCAGATAACTGATTGAATAGCTTAGGACGAGCTATATAACCATTAATTTGACCCGTACATACAAGATGTGATAATAGGCTATCCGAATTAAACTTAACGGGCTGCTGATGTGCTAAAAGTTTTTTTGCACCATTCGGAGTCACCGCATAGGCATGAGTGCAATCGTGAAATCCTGCCCGTGCGATATGCGTTGAAAGGGTAATTGGATAATAGCGCTTTATATATTTTCTATCGATTTTAAATTTGGAGTATGGTGGAAAAATATAGTATAACAGCTGTTTAATTTTTTCTTTGAGGCCCTGTTGCTCATTTTTTTCATACCCGAGGTAAAACAGTTCCCAATCGGAGGGCAATTCGGTAATAATGGAGGGAAATTGTCTTACGGCATGATCATCTGCAATAACATCATCTTCTAAAATCAGAGTTTTGTTATATCCCATTTCGATGATTTTTTTGTAAATATTTACATGTCCAAGGGCACAACACAGCATACCTGGATGCATGTCTTCAATTCCGGGATACAATTGATTGAAATATTCTTTGCTGTAAAGACCCTTTGATCTCATTTCATCGATCGTAATCTCGTTCTTATCGAGCCCTTCAAATAATTCATAATTTAAACCAGAAAGATTCTTTTTAAGTTCAGCGAGCCTATCAGTCAGCCTTGGAAGAGATAATACAAATATTTTGTCAAAATATTTGTTTAATGGTTCAAAATGATTGTTCATTTAAGTGTCGTTTATAAGCCCAAAGCAAAATGTTTTAACAATAAACCTGAGTTTGATAGATGTTTCACGGATTTTTATTAGTTGATTTTCATTTTACTCAATAAATATTATAAAGATAGCAGTAGAATTATTCAAACACCTTTTTTATCCAATTTTCGAGTGAATAGTTCTTAGCTATAAATGGAGGAATAGGAGTGAAGGGTTTTATAAAGAAATCCCTGGAGGGAATGTTATCCTCATTTTTCCATACATAAATATTATTTGGATCATAAAAGTCATAAGTTATAATTGCCTTGTTGGTGGTTATCATTTTCTTTTCAAGTTTCATTGCTTCGAAAAATCTGAATGACAGGCCTTCCTGTTTTGGTTGAGAGATATCCAGTAAAACATTACTGTCATTCATAATGCGGATCGTTTCATTTCGTGGAAGAACATCGGTGAACCAGGTTATACTTTTCTCGTTTTCATTTTTGGATGCAATACTCTTTGTGGCGAGAATATTGATATTTGTTTTGAGATCTAATGGACTTAATGAGACAAGAATTTCTTCCAGGATTTTCAATCGGTTATCATGGGAAGCAACATAAGAAAGGTCAAAATGGGGCTGTTCATTTTTATTTATAGCAAGGTCAGGCGAATAAAAATTTGGAAGAAATAAGAGGTGGTGATCTTTTACATCTTTTGGTTCAAAGCTGAAAAATTTATCAAAGAATTGTATTGTCCTTTTCCCTTCCGGAATTCTTGAAAAGCTATCCCAGAAATAAGCTATTAAACGCCTGCCGTGATCTTTTATAAAGGCTAAATGTTCTTTTATTAGATCGGGTCTAAGAATAAGTATATCATCAAAATAGGAATGCTCTTTAAAAACAGTTTCGAGTTTTTCCTTTATTGCATTACTGTAAAAGATCTTTTTTTGATTTTTATTCAAAAAAAGTTTTGAAAAAAAATTTTGAATTC
>DATDCP010000508.1:0-3360 GCA_036524255.1 Chitinophagaceae bacterium | reverse complement strand
TTTTGTGCGATATAACCCAACGCTGCATATTCCCACTCAGCTTCTGTTGGCAGACGATAATCAGGTTGAAGAATACCATCTTCCATTGTTACTGTTGTACGTGGTGTTCCCTGAGCAGTTTTTAAAGTGCTCTTTTTACCTTGCTTTCCTGGCTGAGGAGCATAAAAACCTAAGAGGTATGATTTAGTTGTGAAATTATCTTCACCTTGCTGGGCTTGTAAACCTTGTTTTGCAGCTAAGCCGTTGTTAATTAGGGCTCCTTCATTAACACGGTCACTTCTCCATAAACAAAAGTCATAAGCCTGCTTCCAACTAACGCCAACAACAGGATAATTGTTGAAACTTGGATGACGTAAATAATATTCTACTAATGGCTCATTATAAGCTAATTCACTACGCCAAACAAGTGTGTCTGGCAATGCAGCATCAATGATCTTTTGATAATTAGGGTCATTTGCCGGGTCAAAGACACGGTTAAGCCAATAAAGATATTCACGATAGTGAACGTTGGCTACCTCAGTTTTATCAATATAAAACGAAGGAACTGTTTGGCGACGGGGGATATTATTAAAATCACCTATCACATCCTCATCGGTTTGACCCATTGTGAATGTACCGCCGGGCACAAACACAAGACCTGGGCCAGTTGCCTGTTCTTTCTCTTTGGATACCTGGTATCCACCCATATTTTTGTCGTTGTAATTCCAACCGGTTACGTCCGATTGGTCGTGCTTCTTTTTGCCAAATAGCCCTTTGCCTTTACATGATGATATCAGAACGGCGCAGGATAAAAGGATAATTAAGTTTTTCAGTTTCATAGTTTTTTGTATAAACCTTTGAATTGGAATAAATTTAACGCCGGTTGGAATAAAATATTGCACTTTGATAAGAATTTTAAGATTTTATCTACCGCATCTGCGAATATAGGCAGATTATAATGAGTTTTTTAAGCAGAAATACTTTTTATGACCTCGTTAAAGCCCCTGATTTTTGTAAGGAAATTATGGGGAGATTTACCGCTATAGCCTTGTCATTGATATGCTTTTTTGCAACAAATGTTAGTGCTCAAAGAGTGTACAAAACCAATTCAGTTTTGTCATCAGGCAGTTGGAATAAAGTTGCTATTAAGGAAAGCGGGATCTATAAGATAGATGTTCCTTTTTTGGGGGCAATTGGTTTTAATACCTCAAACGTTTCCTCTGGCTCTATAAGACTATTTGGAAATGGAGGGAATATGCTTAGCGAAGCAAATGCAGATATACCCCTCGATGACCTCGCCGAAAATGCGATCATGGTAATGGATGGGGGTGACGGCTTGTTTAACGGAAGCGATTATTTTCTTTTTTATGCTACAGGGTCCGACAAATGGTTGAAGGATTCAATAAATAAAAGATTTACTCATCAAAAAAATCTTTATTCTGATTCTGCTTACTATTTCATTACAATTGGAGGTGCAGGAAAAAGAATTGCTTCATTACAAGTAAACACTCCTTCATCATTAACAGTCAATTCTTTTAATGAAAGGTCCTTTCATGAACTTGATACGATAAATCTTTTATCAAGCGGAAAAGAGTGGCTCGGTGAAGAGTTTGCTGATGCACCGGGTAAAACACTTTCAAGATCTTTTTCAGTTAGTATACCAAATCTTCTTATAAGCACACCCGCCACATTGATCTCGAATTGCATAGCCAGGTCTATAAATATTCCGAGTCGCTTTGATGTTCGGGTAAATAATCAATTAGCGCAGCAGGTTAATATTCCATCAACCGGAGCTGGCTTATATGATCTGTTTGCGCAACAAACACAACAAGCATCCGATCTTTTATTGTCACAGGAATCCATGCAGATCAATTATACTTACATGCCAGGCGGTTTTAATTCCCAGGGCTGGTTGAATTTTTTTGAGATACATGCAAGAAGAAGTCTTGTTTTAAATAGCAGTGGTCAATTGCCTTTTCGCGACTGGAATAGTGTTGGAAATAATATTTGCGAATTTGCAGTAAGCAATACAACAAGCAACACACAGGTTTGGGAGATTACCGATCCCTTATCGCCAATAAGAATGCAAGGAAGCTTTTTAGCAAATGAATTTCGGTTTGTTAATGATGCACCACGATTGAAAGAGTACATCGCTTTTAATACAAGTAATGCATTCATACCCGTAAATGCAGGTCGAATTCAAAACCAGGATCTGCACAATTCTCAGCAAACAGATTACCTGGTCATTACAAATAATTCATTGCTCTCACAAGCTGAGCGATTAGCTTCTTTTCACCTACAAAGGAATTTGAAGGTGACAGTTCTTACTACTGATAAAATTTTCAATGAATTTTCTTCGGGCACACAGGACCCTGTGGCTATTCGTGATCTTGTAAAAATGTATTTTGACAGGTATTTGTCTAATCCTGCTAGTCGCCCAAAATATTTGTTGCTTTTTGGCGATGCTTCTTTCGATTATAAAAACAGGATCACTAATAACACAAACCTTGTTCCTGCATATCAAAGTAAAATTTTTCTTGACCCGCTTAGCACTTATACAAGTGATGATTTCTTTGGCTTTTTGGATGATAATGAAGATATCAATACGGGATTGGTCTCCAATCTTCTTGATCTTGGTATTGGCAGAATTCCGGCTAAAAATATCCAAGAAGCGAAAAATTATGTTGATAAAGTAATTGCTTATTACAACAAAGAAAGTTTTGGTGCATGGAGAAACAATGTTTCAATTATTGCCGATGATGAAGATAATAATCTGCATTTGCAGGATGCAGAATTAATAACAGGTACCGTATCTGCAAACCCTGTTTTCAATATTCAGAAAATCTACCTCGATGCATTTCAACAGGAAAGCGGATCAGCAGGTAGCAGGTACCCATCTGTGAATGAAACGATCAATAATCAAATTGCGAGCGGAACGCTGATCTTTAATTTTATTGGTCATGGCGGCTCTGCAAGACTTGCTGAAGAAGTGATACTTGATCAGCCAATGATAAACGGATGGAGTAATGTCAACCGGCTTCCTTTATTTGTTACTGCTACCTGTGATTTTGCACCCTATGATAATCCATTTTCAAATTCAATTGGCGAAAACATTTTATTGAGACCAAAGTCCGGTGGCATTGCAATGATGACAACAACCAGGCTTGTATTTTCTTTCAGCAACAGGATCATGAATAATAATTACATGCAATTTGCTATGCAACCTGATGTAAGCGGAAAATACAGAAGTCTTGGTGAAGCAGTAATGGAAGCAAAGAATTACACTTATCAAACATCCGGCGATCTGATCAACAACAGGAAGTTTACATTGCTTGGAGACCCGGCTTTAACGCTTGCATTTCCGCAATTTAAAATAAGAAC
>DATDCP010000507.1:0-3407 GCA_036524255.1 Chitinophagaceae bacterium | reverse complement strand
TATGATCAATCCGTTTTCAAAAAACATCGTGATCACAATCAACCAGGAATAAGTTCTTATTTTTTTAGCATTGTTGAGATAATACAACAACCACCCCATCGTAAGAACCATGATACCAACAGAAGAATAAAACTTAAAAGGCTTTAGCCACATGTTTACGCCAAGAATCTCTGTTTCTTCAAATGGCATTAGTATAAGACAAACAATAGCCACGGCAAGGTTGAATAAACCAAACCAGAACAATAATGCATTTCTCCTTTTTAATTCAATGAAGAAATTCATAAAACTGATTTAATAATTAGTGGCGAAATATTGTTTTGTTTTTATTGACCTTATGAGCAAATACAATAACAATCCGATCGGCCCCAGCATGAAAGTAAGAAGGAGACAAGGGATTAAGATCAAATGATGGATGTTGTATTTCTGTGCATTCTTTTTTATCCAAATACCGGTCAGCAGATCAAATGCGAGATAATGTACCCAACCGGCGGTAACAGCTGTTTTATTGGTAAATAATTCCATCACACCATTCAATGAACCAAACTTTTCAAAATCCCCAGGGGTGAAAACCTGGAAAATAAGCCATGCATAAACAATACCGAACAACGTGATGATGGTGCCTATAAGAAATTTATCAAAGCCGCTCCAGAAAGGACTAATAATAAGCAAGACTATCCAGCCCGCCATCGCAATAGTGCTACAGGTTTGAAAAATAGAATCAGGTGACATAGTTTAAATTTTTAGGTGGAATATTTTTTCAACGATGAAATGATTCGTTTGTTAGTTTCATCATCACTAAGTTTTTCCGCAACAAACTTTTTCCCGATTACTTTTTCATAGAGCTCAATGTAGCGTTGTGAAATTGTATCTACCCATTCATCGCTCATCTCAGGGACTGTTTGTCCTTCCTTCCCCATAAAATTATTGGCAATTAGCCATTCTCTTACAAATTCTTTACTTAACTGTTTTTGGCGTTCCCCGGTTTCTTGTCTTTCTTCAAAACCTTCTGCATAAAAATAGCGGGATGAATCAGGCGTATGCACTTCATCCATTAAATAAATTTCGTCACCCAGTTTTCCAAATTCATATTTTGTATCTGCCAGTATCAATCCTCTTTTTGCTGCGATCGCTTTTCCTTTTTCAAAAAGATGAAATGCATATTGACTGAGCATGGTCCATTCATTTCTCGTAGCCAATCCTTTTTCAATTATCTCATCGGGTGAGATATCTTCATCATGACCGGCATCGGCTTTTGTAGAAGGAGTAATAATAGGTTCGGGAAAAAAATCATTTTCTTTTAAGCCATCAGGCATTGTAGCGCCACACAAAATTCTTTTGCCCGAACTATAAGTTCTCCACGCATGACCAACAAGATTACCACGAACAACCATTTCAATTTTAAATGGCTCACATTTTTTTCCGATCGAAACATTGGGAGCAGGCACATCGACCAGCCAATTCTTACAAACATCACTTGTTTCACCAAGCATGTAGGCTGCAATTTGATTAAGCACCTGGCCTTTGAATGGAATAGGGCGGGGCAGGATGACATCAAAAGCTGATATGCGATCGGAGGCGACCATCACGAGCCAATCTTCACCTATAAAATAAACATCTCTTACTTTTCCTTTGTAAAAATTCGTCTGATCCGGAAAGTTAAATTTAGCCATGCCCGAAAGTAAATAGGTGATAAAATTTGCCCAATAACTGGGTGTTCAAGATTTCAACAACTTATCCTTAGTGTCTAAAAATTAGATTTTTACATACAAATTACAATTCTTACTTTTCCATTACAATTTCTAAAACCAAAATTATCTAATATGAGTAAAAGCCTGCGCTTTACGGCTGCTTGCCTGATTACTGCATTATTTTCTCTTCAAGCTTTGGCGCAAACCGTAACCATCAGCGGAACCGTCCGCAACTCGACCTCAAAAGAAGGGGTTCCTGCCGTATCCATCGTTATTAAAGGAACTTCAACTGGCACTTATACTGATGATAAAGGTGCCTTTTCTATTTCTACTTCGGCAAAATTGCCGCTGACTTTAGTGTTTAGTTCTGTTGGATTTGAATTAAAAGAAGTTGAGGTCAGTAATGCCTCTGCCCTTGAAGTTGATCTTGTATCTATCTCTACTCTCGGACAAGAAGTTGTTGTAGCCGCAAACCGTACACCACAACGAATTATTGATGCTCCTGTAACTATTGAAAGATTGAGCAGTTCAGCTCTTCGAAATGCTGCGGTTCCTAACTATTATGAAGCGTTGTCTAACCTGAAAGGAGTTGATATGCATACGGCCAGCTTAACTTTCAGAACCGTTACTACCCGTGGCTTTCTATCAAGCGGTAATAACAGGCTCAATCAATTGATAGATGGTATGGATAACCAGGCGCCGGGTTTAAATTTTTCCGTTGGCAATATTGTTGGACTTACTGAACCCGATGTTGCGAATATGGAACTCTTAGCAGGCGCATCTTCTGCATTGTATGGTTCGGGTGGCATGAACGGCACTTTACTAATTAATAGTAAGAACCCATTTCAATACCAGGGATTAAGTTTTAATATAAAACAGGGCGTTAATCATATTGATGGTAAACAAAGAAAAGCTGCTCCATTTTATGACTGGTCACTCCGGTGGGCTAAAGCTTTCAATAATAAGTTTGCAATAAAACTTACAGGACAACTTATGAGTGCAAAGGATTGGGAGGCTAACGACTATGATGATGTTGCAAGAACAAGTACGAATAGTAAGATCAAGCCGGGAGGCAACCGGACCAATGATCCAAATTATGATGGCGTAAATGTTTATGGTGACGAAACCTCAGCTAATCTATTTCTTGTTTCCAATTCGATCCAACAAGGAATTATTGCTGGTGTGGCTTCAGCTACAGGAGGAGCTATTCCGAATATTAAAGCCAATCTTGACGCCCAGATTCCAAACGGAGCTTCTCAAGCTGTAAGAAACGCCGTTTATGGAGCGTACCCTGCAGCCTTGCTCCCGACATTACAACTTTATGATCCTCTTTACTGGGGACTTCGCAATAATTGGTTACCACAAACAACCAGCGTTTCAAGATCAGGTTATAATGAAAGAAACCTTGTTGATTATGGAGCACTAAATTTTAAATTCACTGCCGGTTTGCATTATAAGATAACTCCGGGTATTGAAGCATCTTGGAATACGTACTGGGGTACCGGAACTACGGTTTATACTGGTGCTGATCGTTATTCCCTTCGCAATTTCGTGATGTCTCAGCATAAACTTGAAGTACGTCATAAGAACTGGTTTGTTCGTGGTTATACCACACAGGAAAATGCCGGAGAAGCCTACCAGGCAACAGCTCTTGGACGTTTAATGCAGGAAGCATTTAAGCCAAGTGTTCGTCCTGATGGCACGGGATGGTATCCTGAG
>DATDCP010000506.1:0-2857 GCA_036524255.1 Chitinophagaceae bacterium | reverse complement strand
TCAACATAAGCCTGGTGATGTTTACCATGATGTATTTGCATGGTCGTTGTGTCAATATGAGGTTCCAATGCGTCATGTGCATATGGAAGCGGAGCTAATGTAAATGCCATACGATTAAATTTATCTTGTGATTTAATGTTTTACCGGATAACAAATTTACGATTGAAACAATGATGCCAAACAAATTCATTTTTCGAGATATGGAATAAAATTCTACGGGCTTTTAATTTTTAATGTAACTTTCTCACGTTATTAAAGCAATTTATGGATAACATAAATGATTCCGGCTCAAGACGCAAGTTTATCAAAGGAATTGCAGGCACGGCCCTTGCTGCTTCAGTCCCGGAAATAATAAAGGCATCGGGAACTGAAAGAAAAGAAGAATTAAAACTACGGGATTATTATACAGCTAATGATAATATACAAGTTGCTTTGATTGGTGCTGGTGGTATGGGAACCGGTGATGCACAAACGGCAAAAACAGTTCCCGGAGTTAAGATCGTTGCAGCCTGTGATCTTTTTGATCCTAGATTAGAGGAGGCCAAAAAGAATTTTGGGACTGATATTTTTACTACAAGAGATTATAAAGAGATCTTAGCGAGAAAGGATATAGATGCAGTTATTATCGGAACTCCTGATCATTGGCATAAAGAAATTACGGTAGATGCACTCAATAGCGGCAAACATGTTTATTGCGAAAAACCAATGGTGCAGCAGACAACTGAAGGACAAGCTGTTGTTGATGCGCAAAAGAAAAGTGGTAAAGTATTACAAGTAGGTAGCCAGGGGTTAAGTTCTGTAGGGAATGAAAAAGCAAAAGAGTTGTTTGAAGCAGGAGCGATCGGGCAATTGAATTACGTCGAAGGGTTTTGGGCTCGCAATACACCCGGCGGTGCCTGGCAATATAATTTACCAGATGATGCTTCAGAGAAAAATGTTGATTGGAAAAGATTTTTAAAAGATAAACCACAAGTCCCTTATGATCCCAAACGTTTTTTCCGCTGGCGTTGTTTCAAAGATTATGGAACTGGTGTTTGTGGCGACCTGTTTGTTCATTTGATCTCCAGTTTACATTATATTATTAGTTCAATGGGACCGACAAGAATAATGTCAACCGGTGGACTTCGTTATTGGAAAGATGGACGTGATGTGCCGGATATCATGCTCGGGATGTTTGATTATCCGCAAACAGAAAAACATCCTGCATTTAATTTATCATTGAGAGTAAATTTTGTTGATAGTAACCGTGATGGTTCTTATTTCAGAATGGTAGGTAATGAGGGCTCAATGCTTGTTGAGTGGAATGATGTGACGCTGGCAAAGAATTTTTCTTACCCGCCTGATAACTATGCACAAGTATTGAAGGCAAAACAATATGCGCCGGATTATGATCGTAAGAAGATAAAAGATCCTGATACAACTGTTTTTAAAGTGCAGGAAGGTTACAAAGGGGCACACTATGACCATCATTATAATTGGGTAAGAGCAATGCGTGAAGGAAAGCCTGTTGTAGAAGATGCATTATTTGGTTATCGTGCTGCAGCGCCTGCATTGCTTTGCAACGACAGCTATTTCCAGGGGAAAGCTATTAAATGGGATCCTGTTAATTTAAAATTATTAGCATAAAAAACACACAATGAGAAAGACGTTATTATTTATTTGCACAGTTATTGTGACAATGTCATTTATGACAAATAATAAACAAAAAGACAACACACTTTCTAAAAAAGAAAAAAAAGAAGGATGGGTTTTATTGTTTGATGGTACTACTACGAATGGTTGGCGTTCTTATCAAAACAAAGAACAGCAAGGCTGGGATGTAAAAGATGGTGAGTTGTATTGCAAATCAGAAGGAATAACAAAAAGATCTGACCTGATAACAGTCAATAAGTATGAGAATTATGAATTGCAGATCGATTGGAAGATCTCTCCGAAAATGAACAGCGGTATTATTTATATGGTAACAGAAGATAACGGAGTCAGTTATGAATCAGGTCCCGAGTATCAATTAATAGATGATATT
The DNA here is from genome assembly GCA_036524255.1 of Chitinophagaceae bacterium. Classification (GTDB taxonomy): domain Bacteria; phylum Bacteroidota; class Bacteroidia; order Chitinophagales; family Chitinophagaceae; genus VBAS01. Next base: position 834 of record DATDCP010000506.1, on the reverse strand, counting down.
GGCTATCCGGGTAAACTTAGCGACAAACAATTAAGCGGTGCTAATTACGATATGAATGCACCGTCTGCAAAAGTTAGTAAACCCGCAGGTGAATTCAACCAAACAAAAATTGTGATCAATAAAGGTCATGTTGAACATTGGCTCAATGGTACTAAAGTGGTGGATTACCAGTTATGGAGCCCAGAATGGGAGCAAGCAAAAGCAAATAGTAAATGGAAAGATGTAAAGCCTTATGGTATGTCAAAGTCCGGGCATATTGCGTTGCAGGATCATGGAGGCGGTATTGCTTTTAAGAATATTAAAATAAAACCGCTTTGATCATTTTTTAAGCCGATTCAGTTTCTTTCCTTTTTCAATAAAATTATCAACGACACCTCTTGTTTCCAGGTCGCGAAGAACGGAAATAGTGTACCATGGGATTGAACCTTTGAATTCAGAAAATTTCTTTTTGGTAATTTTTATAACATCATCCGATAATTCAGTGAATGTTTTTCCTTTGGATCCTTTTAGGCTTTGCAAAATGGCCGCCTTTAAAGGTTCATAGATAGAAGAGTCGATCTTCCTTTCTCTTCGTGACCCGGGATGAGTTATCACCGTCTTTTTTGAAGTTGCTTTTGCCATTATCTTTTATTTTTAAAGAAATCTTTCATTAATTGCCCGCACTCTTCTTTCAGTACACCATATACAATTTCTGATTTTTGATGAAAAGGCCAGTTGGTTCCGGTTATTCTTTTATGCCCGTTCTTTTCATCATCTGCGCCCCATACTATTTTCCCGATCTTACTCCAATACATCGCTCCTGCACACATCAGGCAGGGTTCTACAGTCACATAA
>DATDCP010000505.1:0-3055 GCA_036524255.1 Chitinophagaceae bacterium | reverse complement strand
TTGGCGTTCAAATTTTTTATCCAACGGTGCTTGCAGCACTTTTACTTTACTCCAATCTGCATCAAGCTCTTCGGCAACAATCATCGGGAAGGATGTCATTATATTTTGACCCAGTTCAGGGTTGGGAGACAAAATAGTAATGGTTCCATCGGTTGCAATCGATAAATAGCTATTGAAATTCAGATCTGCGGCAACAGCAGTATTACTTAAAACAACTGGTGCAGCTTCACTACCAAACCAGCTAAAACCAAGTACAAGCCCACCGCCGGTTAAAGAAGTTATTTTTAAAAAATCTCTTCTGTTAGTTTTATTAAGAGTAGACATAGTTTAAAATTTTTTGCTTGCTGATTGGATTGCTTCACGAATACGATGATAAGCACCGCATCGACAAAGATTGCCGTGCATTGCATCGTCAATTTGCTGCTGTGTGGGTTTGGGATTTCGTTTCAGCAATGCAGCGGCAGTCATGATTTGGCCTGCCTGGCAATAACCGCATTGAGGAACATCCACTTCATCCCATGCTAACTGAACAGGATGATCACCATTTTTTGACAACCCTTCTATAGTTGTAACTTTTGCAGCCCTGATCGCTGAAACAGGTAACGTGCAGGACCTGACAGGATTTCCATCAATATGAACAGTGCATGCACCACATTGTGCAATGCCGCAACCATATTTGGTTCCTACCAAACCGAGATGATCCCGCAATACCCATAGCAAAGGAGTATCTGCAGCTACATCGGTTTTGTATTCTTTACCATTGATCTGAAGTGTAATAGCAGCCATTGAATTTAATTTTAATCAACCATGAAGTTAACGAAAAAGAGAGTTGCAGAAAATAGATTTGGATAAAAGGCGAACCGTTAGAAGCTTATTCCCTTTCAAGGACTAAATTAAATTCATCTTCATCCCATGTCATTGATATATAAAGCAAGCAATTTTTAATGACATAGTTTAATTTCTCAGTTACATTTTGATCAAGGGAATTCTTTGTAGTAAGTTCAATAATTTTTTGCGATGGCAGATCTTTATAGGTGCCTTCAAAATTGAGTACTGTATCCATAAACTGTTTAAATATGCCATCGCTGCGAAAATGGAAATGATCAACAGGAACTATCATTTTTAATCCCATACAAAGCTTTTGTTGCTCGGATTTATCGGGATAAAGTGCCTGGAGTTCTTTTGATAGTGAAATTGAATCATTTTTATAGTTGTAATAAATTTCTTGGGTACTGATTGAAACAACTTTCCATACTCCTATGACGGAAGTATCTATTTGTGCAATTGCTATAAATGAAAATAAAAGAAAGATTATTGATGAAATAATTGTCTTCATAATCATTTTTAAATTTGATGTTATACCAAATATAACACTCCATTTGAGAATAAAATTCCACACAGTATTTTTTCGAATGGACAAATAATGTTTGTCCAATTTATTTTCCACAAACATTTAACTTTTACTCGCTTTTAATCAGTGAATTCTGTTGAAGAATGTTGTGGCATAATTCTATATAATAAAATGTAAAAGAAATTATGACCCCACCTTCGGAAAAATATATTGACCTTATTTGCTTCTCTCATTTGCGTTGGAATTTTGTTTACCAACGTCCCCAGCATTTAATGAGTCGCTTTGCTAAACAACGTAGAGTCTTTTTTTTCGAAGAGCCTGTATATGATGCTCCTTCACAATACAACGAGATTTTTGATGACCCGGTTAGCGGGATATGTGTTGTAACACCTCATGTTACGAGTGATACTGAAAATACTTCCAATGCATTGCGACATTTGCTTGATATGTTCATGGTGTCTATGAATATTAAGACTTATGTGACCTGGTATTACACCCCTCTATCGTATGCGTTTAGCCTTCATTTAAAACCGGCATTACTTGTGTATGATTGCATGGACGAACTTTCTTCTTTCAAATTTGCAGCTCCGGAATTAAAAGATTGGGAGCAAAAACTTTTTGCAAAAGCAGATATTGTATTTACAGGTGGCATGCATTTGTATGAGGCAAAAAAGAAATTTCATTCAAACATATTTGGCGTTCCAAGCGGTATAGATGTAAAGCATTTTATACAAGCGAGGAAATTTACAGAGGACCCGATTGATCAGATATCTATTCCTCATCCCCGAATTGGATTTTATGGAGTAATTGATGAACGATTCAATATCGAACTTTTAAGAGCCGTATCCGAGCAACGTCCTGATTGGAATTTTGTAATTATTGGTCCAACTGCTAAAATTGATCCTGCAAGTTTGCCAACGCATAGAAATATTCATTTTATTGGTATGCGGGATTATAAGGAGTTGCCAGGTTATCTCGCAGGATGGGATGTTGCAATGATGCCTTTTGAATTAAATGAAGCAACAAAATATATAAGCCCGACAAAAACACCCGAGTTTCTTGCAGCCGGTAAACCTGTTGTATCAACTTCTATTCATGATGTTGTTCATCCGTACGCGGACAAAAAAGTAGTAAGCATTGCAGATACTCCTGGCGAATTTGTCGCAGCGATCGAACAATATTTATCTACTGAAAGAAGCAAGTACTGGATAAAAGAAGTAGATGCCTTATTAGAAACTATGTCGTGGGATGATATATGGAAACGAATGAATGATCTTATGAATAAAACTATAAATACTAAAACTATTAATCATGAAAATAAATCACAAGCCTATGTTTGACTATTTAGTGGTGGGGGCCGGATTTGCAGGGGCTGTCATCGCTGAACGATTGGCAAGCCAGGCAGGTAAAAAGGTTTTAATAATTGACAAAAGAAATCATATTGGGGGGAATACATACGATTATTTTAATAGTGATGGAATACTTGTGCACTTATACGGCCCGCATATTTTTCATACAAATTGCAAAGAGATCTATGATTATCTCGGAAAATTTACAACATGGCGTCCCTATGAACACCGGGTGTTAGCAAGTGTTGATGGAATGTTAGTGCCCATACCGATCAATCTTAATACAATTAATAAATTATACGGCACTCAATTATGTTCATCTGAAGTTGAAAAGTTTTTGGAAGACAGGGCAGAG
>DATDCP010000504.1:0-3762 GCA_036524255.1 Chitinophagaceae bacterium | reverse complement strand
GCAACATATCTTCCTCTTTTAGCATGATCGTTTGCTATAGCCATCAACTCAGATTTTGTTGAACCCATATCAAGGAGTACCTGGTTATTGATCTTATCAAGTACATTCGGCATAATTTTTACCAATGCATCAACAGGTATTGCAAGAATAACAACATCAGAATTATCAATTGCTTCATCCAGTTCCATTATCTCATCTATTAACCCCAGTTCCAATGCTTTTTTCTGGTGATCTCTGTTCGAGTCGACACCAATCAATCTACTTGCAAGTCCTTTTTCATTCAATTGCAATGCAAGTGAGCCTCCGATAAGGCCTACTCCAACAATTGCTATTCGTTTTCTTTCCATTTTATTTAAGGGCTAAAGCCCTTTTGTGTTTTTTTATTTTCTTAGATCCCCGGCCTGAAGGCCGGGGCAATTCATTATCTCCCCATTTGGAATGAATATTTGAATTGCGCCGAGCTTTAGCTCGGAGATCAATAATTCAATTATTTTCAACAAGGGCTTTAGCCCTTATTCTATTTATTGATTCTTCGAATTTATCAACCGGGGCACATAAACTTACTCTCACATATTTATCTCCCGAATCGCCAAATATTCCTCCTGGTGTTATAAACACATTTGAATTGTATAACACATCATCACTTAGCTCAAACCCAGTTTTATATTTCGAAGGAATTTTTGCCCATACAAACATGCCTGCCTGCTCTTTTGAAAACTTACACTTTAAAAGATCAAGTAATTCAAAAACCTTCTCCCTTCTTTCTCTATATACTTTGTTTACATCATCATACCATTCTTTTCCCAAACCCAACGCTTTAGCAGCAGCTAATTGAACAGGCAAAAACATTCCGCTGTCCATATTACTTTTAAACCGAAGCACTTCTTCGATCCTTTCTTTTGCACCACATAACATACCTACTCTCCACCCAGCCATATTCTGCGATTTACTCAAAGAATTCAATTCGATCACACTATCTTTTGCGCCTTCGACACTCAACAAACTCATCGGGTTTTCATTAAGAATAAAACTATAAGGGTTATCATGAATGATCAGGATCTTATTTTCTTTGCCAAACACAACTAACTTTTTAAACAATTCTTTTGATGGCAATTGACCCGTTGGCATTTGCGGGTAATTCACAAACATCAGCTTTACTTTCTTCAATCCCTTTTTAGAAAGTTTATCAAAATCCGGTTCGTAATTATCTTTTTCTCTCAACTTATATTCTTTGCATTTGCCGCCAGCCAGCATCACTGCACTTCTATAAGTTGGGTATCCAGGGTTAGGGACAAGCACTTCATCACCTTTATTTAAATAGGTCATGCAGATATGCATGATCCCTTCTTTACTTCCGATCAACGGCAGAATTTCTGTATCGGGATTCAGATCAACATTATACCATCTCTTATACCAATCACTCATTGCTTTTCTTAACACCGGAGAACCTTTGTAAGATTGATAAGCATGTACATTTGGTTTTGCACTTTCATCCTGCAAAGTCTTTATCACATCAGGATGTGGTGGCTGATCCGGACTTCCAATTCCAAGATTAATAATATTCTTTCCTTGCTTATTCAGCTCATCTATCTCTCTAAGTTTCTGAGAAAAATAATATTCACCAATTCCTTCTAAACGTTTACTTGTCTCCATATTTCCTTATAATCATTTTTAAAATCATGCTAATCGTGGTTCTATTTCCAAAGCCCTCTTTTATAAACTCCATAAATTTTTAGCTCCTCAGTTAATGGTCTTATTTGGTCAACTACATTTTCAAACTGCACAATCGTATCAAACTCCATATCCGCATGAAAACTGTACTTAAAATCACTGCCGGGAATTGGAAAGCTCTGAAGCTTACTTAAATTAATTCCACCTTCAGCAATTTTCGTCAGCACTTTTGCCAAACTACCTCTTGAATGATCAGTTTGAAAATTCACGGAAGCTTTGTTTGCGTCATTTACCTTTTGTGCTACATCTTGTCTTTGCAGCATCAGGAACCTTGTATAATTATTTTTCATCGTCTGAATACCCGGAGCCAGAACTTCCAACTGAAATAATTCAGCAGCCAGTTTACTTGCGATTGCAGCAATATGTTTGCTTTTATGCTGATGAACATGTTTTGCACTCAAAGCAGTGTCTTCAGTTTCCACCAATTTCCATTTATGCTTATCCAAAAAATCATAACACTGTTGCAGCGCCATAGTATGAGAGTGCACTTCACGGATATCTTCCAACTTCACTCCCGGGTTTACCAAGAGGTTTTGTTTGATCTGAAGATATATTTCACCGATTATTTTAAGGTTGGACTTTTGAAGCAGGTTATAATTGGCTAGAATACTTCCGGCAATTGAGTTTTCGATTGCCATTACGCCACCTTCACTTTCTTTTTTATTGGAAGCAATTTTTATAACATCCTTGAAGGTAGAACAAGGGATCACTACCGTGTCTTTACCAAAAAATTGCTGCGCCGCCACCTGGTGAAAGCTGCCTTCATATCCTTGTATCGAAACTCGTGTGTTCATATTAAAAAAACAAAACTCCCGGCTTTTGCCGGGAGTCTTTATGTTGATTTCAGTTTTTAAACTTAATACGTTTTCAACAAAAGCAATCCCGGCTTCTGGCTAAAGAAATAAAAATAAAACCAACGATATGCTTTTGTAATTGTCATCTGATTCCAAAAATAAGTATTCATATTTAAGAAGCAAGCCATTTACATAAAATAATTACACCAGAACGATTGTTTGTAAAAAAATAGCCACCCCGATTTCTCGGGATGGCCTCTAACGATTGCTTGCCATATGAAAATCTTAGTTAGAAGGAGTCGCTGTAGTAGCAGGAGCAGCATCAGTTGCAGTTGGAGCAACAGTCTCAGTTGTAGCTGGAGCAACAGTCTCAGTTGCAGCTGGAGCAGTTGTTTCAGTTGTAGCTGTTTCAGTTTTCTCATCATTGCAAGAAGCAAATGCTGTTGCGATCGCCAATACGATAAAAAGCTTTTTCATGTTTCTGTTTTTAGATTTTGTTTAAACAATTGAATTCGGCATTTATACCGGATAAAGAAAAAGGTAACCCGCCCAGAAATAGTTTTTTTTGGCTTTCTTTGGGTTACTAATTCTAAATAATTGTATTAAATCAAGCAGAGTGAACCCTGATATTAAAGAGAAAGAGTTATTGGAGGGATTGGCTTTAGGGGATAAAAAGGCAGTTGAAACCATTTATAAGGACAACTTTAATATGGTTCAAAGCTTGGTTATCAATAACAACGGCTCGGCCCAGGAGGCCAAAGATGTTTTCCAGGAATCGATGATCGTGTTGCTGGAAAAGGCCCGGTCAGGGAATTTTGAGCTGAATTGCCAGATAAAAACCTATGTTTATTCGGTATGCAGGCGGATCTGGTTAAAAAGATTACAGCAGTATAACCGGTTCACAAACGAGGTAGAAAGCATGGTAGGAACGGTGCCGGTGGAAGAAGATGTTGAGGAATACGAGAAAAAGGATCAGGAGTTTGCGATGATGGAAAAGGCGATCGGCAGTTTAGGCGAGCCTTGTAAAAGCTTGATCGAGGCATTTTACATTCAGAAGAGGAATATGCAGGATATCGCCAGCCAGTTTGGATATACGAATGCTGACAATGCCAAGAACCAGAAGTACAAATGCCTTATGAGATTGAAAAAATTATTTTTCGCTCAATATAAAAACGGTAAGTGATGGAAGAAATTCAATTAATAGAAGCTGTTGAACGCTACATCCGTGGTGAAATGA
>DATDCP010000503.1:0-27168 GCA_036524255.1 Chitinophagaceae bacterium | reverse complement strand
AATATTTGTCGGAAATGCTCTTACCGATCTGTTATACTCATAAATGGATTCATTAAAATCTCTTGCGGCAACAACAATCCTTCTTTCTGTTCCTGCTAATTGATCCTGCAAGGCAAGATAAGATTTGAGTGCCTGCAATTCCGGGTAAGCTTCAATAAGCAAGATCATTCTATTTACATTTACTGCCAGCGAATCCTGTAGTTGTTTTTGTTTCTTATAATTTTCTCCGGTCACTTCTTGCTGCCGGGTTCCAGCCAAAGCATTACTCCTTGCCTCAGCAACCTTTTGCAAAACAGATCTCTCAAATTCTGAAACACCTTTTACAACACTCACCAGGTTTGGAATAAGATCCAATCTCCGCTGGTAAGTAGTTTGCAGATCAGACCAATGCTGTTTTACTTTCTCTTCCTTCTTTACAAGAGAATTATAAGTAACACTAAAGTAAAGGATCAGTACAGCAAGAATGATTATGGGAATAAGAAATTTCTTCATCGCTTAAAACTGAACTTTAGGTGCTTTCTCTGCTCCCTGGTCTGCTTTAAAACCTTCTCTTGCACTAAAGCCAAACATTCCGGCAAATATATTTGTTGGAAATGACCTGACCTTTGTATTGTAAGTGTTTACAGATTCATTAAAATTAGTTCGTGAAACCCGTACATCATTTTCAATACCCTCAAGCTGACCTTGCAGTTTCATAAAGTTTTCTGTTGCTTTTAGCTCAGGATATCTTTCTACTGAAACCAGTAACCGACCTAATGAGCCGCTTAATTCAGATTGCGCCTGGTCAAACTTTTGAATGTTTTCATTCGTAAGCTGATCTGCATTTAATTGGATAGAAGAAGCTTTTGATCTTGCTTGTATAACCTGGGTTAAAGTTTCCTGCTCGAATTTGGCAGCTCCTTTTACTGTATTAACAAGGTTATCGACAAGATCATATCTCTTTTGATATTCGGTCTGCACATTGTTCCAGGACTTTTTTACGGTTTCATCTTGTTTTACAAGTCCATTATATCCGCTGCAACCCCAAATACCAAGAATAAGAACAAGACCCAATACGATCAATAAAGTTAGATTACGTGTACCCTTCATGGTTTTAAAGTTTTAGTTAGAAATTAAAATTAAGTGTTTTAAAAATACTAAAGCCCCTCTTCAAATCAGGGGCCATACTTTTTTTATGACAGAATTGCTTATTGTTTGATCGCAGCTATTCCCGGTAACTCTTTTCCCTCAAAATATTCAAGCATCGCACCGCCCCCGGTGCTCACATAACTTACTTTACTAGCGTAGCCAAATTGATTGACCGCTGCAACACTATCGCCGCCACCGACAAGAGAAAAGGCTCCTAAACGGGTAGCTTCCGCTACAGCCTTCGCAATCACTTTAGTGCCATGACGAAATTTCTCCATTTCAAAAACTCCCATTGGTCCATTCCATAAAATTGTTTTGCTTCGTTTGATCACATTGGAAAATTGATCGCATGCATTTGGTCCAATATCCAATCCCATCCACCCGTCAGGAATATGATTGCTTGGTGCATCAGATGTATCGGCTGTTGCTTCAAACTTATCCGCAATGATCGAGTCTGGAGGCAGATGAATACAAACACCTTTTGCAGTTGCTTTTTTCATTATATCATCAGCTATACCAAGACGGTCTTGTTCACAAAGCGAATTACCGATCTTTCCTCCCATTGCCTTTAAAAAAGTATATGCCATTCCGCCGCCGATAATAATATCACTTGCTTTATCCAAAAGGTTTTCAAGTATCAAGATCTTATCAGAAACTTTTGCACCACCGATGATAGCCGTAAAAGGTTTTTCTGAATTATGTAACACTTTTTCAGCACTTTTTACTTCTCCTTCCATCAACAAACCAAACATTCTTTTTTCCGCAGGAAAAAATTTTGCAATCACAGCAGTAGAAGCATGAGCTCGATGTGCCGTACCAAATGCATCGTTTACATATATATCACCAAGCTTACTCAACTTTTCTGCAAACCCCTCATCGCCTTTTTCCTCTTCTTTATAAAAACGGAGATTCTCCAATAATAAAACTTCACCAGGTTGCAGGTCAGCAGTCATCTTATATGCTTCGTCACCAATACAATCATTGGCGAACAAAACTGTTTCACCATTCAGCAATCTTCTTAAATGTACCACAAGATGTTTCAAAGAATATTTTTCTGAAGGGCCGTCCTTTGGACGCCCAAGATGACTCATTAATATAACACTGCCTCCATCCTTAATTATTTTTTGAATTGTTGGAACCGCTGCACTCATTCTTGTATCATCTGTAATTTGAAATTTATCATTCAGCGGAACATTAAAATCAACACGGATCAGCGCCTTTTCGCCCTTAAAATTATGTTCAGAAAATTTTGACATAGTAAAAATTTTGGAACATCAAAAATAACTTAAACAAAAATGTCCCGCCTCAGGCGGGACATTAATATTTTTAAATAATTATTTCATCAATTTAGCAAAATAATGAAGCGTACGAACCAGCTGACTTACATAACTCATTTCATTATCATACCAGCTTACGGTACGTACAAGCTGAGTATCGCCAACATTCTGCACTTTTGTTTGTGTGGCATCAAACAATGAACCGAAGTTAATTCCTATAATATCGCTGCTGACAATTTCATCTTCAGTATAACCAAAGCTTTCATTGCTTGCCGCTTTCATAGCCGCATTTATTTCTTCTACGGTAACTTTTTTACCAAGCATTGCTGTCACTTCAGTCAGTGAACCTGTCAATGTAGGAACACGTTGAGCAGAGCCGTCAAGTTTTCCTTTCAAATTTGGAAGAACAAGCCCGATCGCTTTTGCGGCACCAGTGCTATTCGGAACAATATTTTGCGCCGCTGCTCTTGCACGACGAAGATCGCCTTTAGGATGTGGCGCATCCTGTGTATTCTGGTCATTTGTATAAGCATGCACGGTTGTCATCAAACCATTTACAATGCCATATTTTTCATCAAGCACTTGTGCCATTGGCGCCAGACAGTTTGTAGTACAACTTGCACAACTGATGATCGTCTCACTACCATCAAGAATACTATGATTAACATTAAACACAATTGTTTTCAGATCGCCGGTTGCAGGTGCACTAATAACCACTTTTTTTGCGCCAGCTTTCAAATGGGCTTCTGCTTTGGTTTTATCAGTGAAGAAACCGGTGCATTCCAACACTACATCCACCTGGTGATCTTTCCACGGGATCTGTGCAGGATCTTTTTGTGCATATATTTTTATATCATCGCCATTTACAACGATTGAATTTTCTGTCGATTTTACATCCTGGTCAAAACGTCCTTGCGCACTATCATACTTTAAAAGATGTGCTAATACTTTAGGGCTGGTAAGATCATTGATAGCCACTACATCAATTCCATCCATTTTATAGATCTGGCGGTAAACAAGCCGGCCAATACGTCCAAAACCATTAATTGCAACTCTAACTGTGCTCATGATTAGTTCAGATTTTTAATTTGAGGTGCGAAGGTAAGAAACCGTGAGGATTTGCGAGGTCGTTTGATTTACGAGGAAAGCAATTTTTATGTACCTAGCTTCTGTACTACTATTGAGCCCAATTGCGTCGCACTCTTATACGTCCTTATCGTTACTCAGCAAAAAAAATCAGATCGCATTCTCAACGGAACATAACTCGATCAATCTTTAATTTTTGCCGCCTGTTTGTCCCGGAAGCTACAATTTAATTCCTCTTTTACCCGGTCAAAAGTACTTTCAGAAATGTTATACGATTAAGTTCGCCGCATTGTTTTATTCTGTTATAGTGTTATTACAGCAAATATCATAGGAAAAATCTTAATCCTATACTGCTTAACTTTTACCAACTACAGATAGTATTGGGGAAAAGTATATACATGAATATTATTGATAAAAAATATTGAATCAACGATTAAACTTTCAAAACACCGGAACATCTTAGGATGGTGTTTAAATTGAAATAATCATTGAAGAATAATTATCAAACATTTATTCTGGCAAAATGTTTGTTTAATAAAGACTTAAATAAAACGTACAATTATGAAAAAATACTTTCTTTTAATCCTGCCATCATTATTTACTTTATTGAACGTTGATGCGCAAAAATCCTCTATCATATTAAGAGGAGGTGTGAATCTTGCTAATGTAACAATATCAGAAAATGGAAGAATTGACGATGCAAAAACTCTTACAAGTTTTCAGGCAGGTTTTATCGGCGACATTAGCCTAGGCCAATTTGTATCATTACAGCCAGGATTACTTGTCACAGGCAAAGGATCAAAAACGCAAAGCGGAGAAACCACTGATGCGAATTATTTTAAAGCAACATCAAATCCGATCTATTTGGAACTTCCCTTAAACCTCGTTCTTAAGTTTGGCGCAAAAGATGGTCCCAATTTTTTTGCCGGTGCAGGTCCTTATCTTGCTGTTGGCATTGCAGGTAAAAATAAAACGGAAGGAAAAATTTTCGGCACGGCCTTCAACAGTGGAATGAATATTGAATGGAGCAATGACGATCCTACAACATTGGATTATGAGGAAGGCGTTGGTTTTGGTATCATGAAACGTTTTGATTACGGCTTGAATGGAACGGCGGGTATTGATCTGAAAAAAGCAGTCTTGTCTGTTAACTATGGTTTAGGTCTTGCAAAATTGCAATCAGGAAGTGATAGCTCAGATGATGAGAACAATAAACATCGTGTGTTAAGTTTTACAATTGGGTTTAAACTATAATTATAAAAGTACATGTACAAAATCCCCTGATTAAATCGGGGGATTTTTGTATTGAAAAATTTATCTGCCAATATGATCAATTCAATTTATAATACTGGATTAAAAAATCCCTGCAATTGTTTGGGTTGAAGGGAATCAACCACAAATATATTCACAGGAACAGTTTTCACTTACTATACTTTCCAAAATACCCCTTTTAAGGTATTGGTGCATATTATATTGATTGGTAATTTACTTTCAGAAACTTGGATATTACTTTAAGTCCTTTATTCTATCTTCAATTATATGGTCTGTTTCCTATTGATTTGTAATTGATTTTGATGTAAAAAATTGTACTTAATAAACTTGGCATCTATATTCAACATTGGAAGTCACGTCTTCTAATTGTTTGTACGTATATGTGTGCTGCTTAAACCACTTATCATGAAAGTTCTTATCGCAGATGATCATCTGCTTTTCAGGTTGGGATTGGCATCCGTATTAAAACAATTTGACTTTATATCTAAAGTACAGGAAGCAGAAAATGGCAGGGAAGTAATTGAAGAAATAAGCAAAGAAAGCTATGATGTTGTCCTAATGGATATAAATATGCCGGTAATGAATGGCACAGAAGCTACGCGATTGATTAAACGGGAGTTCCCCGATATAAAAGTAATTGCTTTGACCGTTTTTGAGGACCAGAAACATGTAATTGAAATGATAGAATCCGGTGCGTCAGGCTATATCATAAAAAATACAAATGCCAATGAATTAAAAACGGCATTACTAAAGGTCAGCAACAATGAATTATATTTTTCCAGGCAAATTTCTGAAAGCCTGATCACATCGCTGGTGAATAAACATACAATGAGAAAGAGTCAATACAATGAGCAATTAAGCAACCGTGAAAAAGAAATTTTGTATTTGATCTGCAAGGAATATACTTCAAAAGAAATTGCAGAGTCCTTATATCTGTCTGAAAAAACAGTCGATTGGCATCGCTTAAATCTTCTTCAAAAAACGCATTCAAAAAATATTGCCGGGCTCGTATTATTTGCACTTCGCTGTGGGATCATAGACGATGCCATGACCAAACCAAAACTCAAAGTTGTATAATCATTCTCCCCTCTTTGAAAGAATTGAAATTTCCCCGATTAGTTTATCAACCTTTCAGGATCAAATAGTCTGTACTGATTAACCCGGTATTTCTACGGGCAAACCCATACAAGCACTTGTTTTAAAAATCCCATGTTTATACTGGGTGTTTTATTATTATATAATTCAATATTTGGTTAATTGGATTTGTATGATAAATAAAGTACTTCAATTCCTGACAGATCAGCTGGGTTCAGTATTGAACCAGGCTGGTAGTCCTAAGAATTTAGTACTTGCTTCTGTTGTAAATGAAAAAGGAGAACTCAATATAGATGCTGGACAAATTGCACTGATGTTGGTAAATATTGAAGAGGAAAAAGCCCTAAAAGCTCAACTACCACGTGACCGGCGTAATGGCGATCAGGTTCAGTTTGCAAATCCAGAAATAAGATTAAACATGCTGATCATGTTAGCAGCAAATCCCGGCGGTGACAATTATAGTGCTGCCTTAGAACGGCTATCGCTTGCAATGCTTTTTTTCCAGGGGACATCCTTTTTTGACAGAAGAAGATATGCTGCATTAGCTGCCGCACCTGAGATAGAACAGATCAGTATTGAATTATTTTCTCTTTCACTGGAACAACAAAATCAATTGTGGGGGTCACTCGGGGCAAAATATCTTCCATCTGCAATGTATAAGGTTCGTGTTGCAATTATGGATCGTGGATTATTTGGCGCGAATGTTCCTGCTATTAAGGTACTCGATAACGATCTTCAACGAATAAATTAACGTACTAAAAAATCATGCTTACCGCTTACGACATATTGCTTTCCCTTACAATTAATCACTTATATTTTTCTGACAAGGTGTTTGAGAATTTTGAACTTATTCCAAATAAAAAAACAAATCAACTGATCAATGATCTCAAACTGGTGACAAAAAAGCAAAAGAATAACTGGAGCTTATTTTTTCAGACTGAAGGACCATTTGCAACCACGCATGAGTTGTTAAACAACAAAGAATTCTCCTTCACATTAAAAATAAATGACCCATTTTTTTACAGCATTACTGATGATGCATACTTGCATGATAAGGATGAGATGTTTTACTTCAACTCGCCGTTGAACTCAGTGATCGTGCCCGAAAAAAGAAAAGTATATCCATTAAAATTTAACTATTTCATTCATCATGTAGTAAGACCAATAAACATAAAAGTTACTAATTATAAAGGGAGTGACCTGATAAATGATGTGATCATTGAATCTGCTATAAAAGAAAAGGAGATCGATCTTGCTCAAAGCCGTGAAAACATTTATAATATTTCAGAAGATACTGTTCCGCCAAGTACCCTGATGTCGGAAAAAATATTTGCAAGAGAAATGATCAATGATCAACCTTTTTACGGTACTGTCTTTTTTAAAGTATTGCCGACAGATACAAATCCTGTTGCCAATCAATACCAGATAAATTTTGAAACCACTGATTAATTAAACATAACTAAAATTAAACTACTATGGCTTACAAAACTCCCGGTGTATATGTAGAAGAAATCCCATTATTACCGCCATCAATTGCAGAGGTAGAGACAGCTATTCCTGCTTTCATTGGCTACACAGTGAAAGCTGAAAAAAATAATGTTGACCTTACTTTGCAGCCACTAAAAATATCCTCTCTAAATGATTTCGAGAATTATTTTGGCACGGCTCCGGCAACCACTGATCTTGTAGAGATTGACGTAACAGAAATATCCATTTCCGATTCAGGTAATCCTCCAAAAAAGAAACATATCAGCTACAGCGCCGATGTAAAAAAAGTGCTGGTAAATCTGCCAAAAAATATTCTTTACTATGCAATGCAAATCTTTTTTGATAATGGAGGTGGTCAATGTTATATTGTCTCCATTGGAAAAGCAGACGGCAAAAAGATCGATGCTGCAGATTTTAATAAAGGTTTAGACGCAATTAGAAATTTTGATGAGCCTACCCTATTAGTAGCTCCCGAAGCGGTTTACTTAGATGCCAAATATGAAAGTTTTTATCAAGCGATGATCAAACAGGCATCTGAGTTAAAAGATCGATTTGTAATTGTTGATACACTGGAGCCAAAATCACCCGCTGACATTACTGCTGATCAGGAGGGTTTTAGAGCACTTTCACTTGGCACAAAAGAACAAGTTCGATATGCAGCTGTTTATTACCCATGGTTAAACTCGTCAATTAATTATAACTATTCAGACGAGATCACCATTAAATCAGGCAAAATAGTAGATGCGTCAGATCCAACAAAAGAAGTTGACCTGGCTGGCAAAAAGATCAGCGAAATAAAAAAGGATTACGATGAGTTATATCAATTACTAACAACTGAACTTTCTAAAAAGCTTACTGTTATAATGCCGCCTTCTGGAGCCGTTGCTGGGGCATATGCCTATGTTGATAGCACAAGAGGCGTATGGAAGGCTCCTGCCAATGTTGTTTTGAAATCGGTAATGAGTCCTTCGGTACAAATCTCACTCGAACAACAACGAGACCTGAATGTTCATTCAAGTGGAATATCAATCAATGCAATACGTTTTATTGCTGGTTCCGGAATAACAATTTGGGGTGCTAGAACAATAGACGGGAATAATAGAGAATGGAGGTATGTGAATGTAAGGCGATTCTTTAATATGGTTGAAGAGTCTATGCAAAAATCTACTTTATGGGCAGTGTTTGAACCTAATACAAAAAATACCTGGGTCAAAGTAAAAAGTATGATCGAAAGCTACTTACTCTCTAAATGGATCGAAGGTGCTTTAGCTGGTTCGAAACCAGAAGAAGCTTTTTTTGTAAAAGTTGGTTTACCCGAAACCATGTCTTCAGATGAAGTACTAGATGGTATAATGCGTGTAAAAATTGGCTTAGCTGTTTCCCGTCCGGCAGAATTCATCATTATTCAATTTACACACAAACAACAAACTTCATAATCTTAAATTTAAATAACATCAAAAAATAAACTCATGGCAAAATATCCAATCCCCGTTTTTCATTTCACTGTTGACTGGGGCGGCACTAATGTAGGATTCTCAGAAGTTACCGGGTTGACGCAGGAGATACAGCTCATTGAATATCGTGATGGCAAAAGCCCTGATTACAATACAGTAAAAATGCCGGGACTTCGTAAAGTAACAAACATTGTAATGAAACGTGGTATCAGCAAAGGTGACAATGATTTTTTCAAATGGTTGAATACAGTAAAGCTTAACACAATTGAAAGGCGTGATCTTACCATCAACCTGCTTAATGAAAATCATGAACCGGTTGTTACCTGGAAAGTATTGCAGGCATGGCCGGTAAAAGTTGAAGGTCCTGCTTTAAAAGCAACAGGTAATGAAGTTGCTGTTGAATCCATTGAGCTTGCACATGAAGGATTAACTCTTGAAAATAACTAACGATGCCAGTTTATGAGATCCCGCGGGTCTATCATTTTAAAGTTGAGTTCCTTGATGTGATTGGGATAGTAGAGAATGATGTAAGATTCCAGGATGTAAGTGGATTAACAGCTGAATTAGGAATTGAAGAAGTTATTGAAGGAGGTGAAAATCGGTTTTCACACCGTCTGCCTTCAAGAGCCAAGTATTCAAATTTAGTATTGAAAAGGGGAATGCTTATCGATTCCGGCTTGATTCAATGGTTCAAAAATGCGATAGAGAATTTTCAGTTTATGCCAACCACAGTTTTGGTAAAACTGCTCGACCAGGATCATGAGCCAATGATCACATGGAGTTTCGAAAAAGCATGGCCGGTCAAATGGGCGATCTCAGATCTGAAAGCAACAGAAAATGCAATTGCGGTTGAAACCATCGAATTAGCTTATCAATATTTTAGAAGAACATAATATGCCAGTACAGATCAACGAAGTAATTATCAGGGCTATCATTACCAATGATGATAAGAATGCGACTGCAAAAACACAAACAGTTGGAAAAAGTGATGAAGAAGATGAACAAAAGCAATTTGAAATACTTGAGTTAATCGAAGAAGTAATAAAATCTAAAAAAGAACGCTGATGCCTGAACAATTGACCAATCTGCAGATAACAGGAAAAATACAAGCGGAAGATTCTTCTTCAAGCACAATTGTGTTTGAAGCAATGTTTAATCCCAATACATACACGGTCAATCATAAACTGAATTTTGATACCAAACAGGCGCCTGGCACTGCAGGAGGAGAACCCGAATTCAAAAACAAAGAGCCTGAAACATTCACACTAGAATTTATGATGGATGCTACAGGAGCATCCAAGGCACCAGTTCCGATCAGGGATCAAGTGTCAAAATTTAATAAAGTAACTACTAGCATGAATGGAAAAACACACAGGCCAAATTATTTGCTTGTACAATGGGGAACTTTTATACGTGAATGTGTCCTTCAATCAGCCAATATCACCTATACGTTATTTAATATGGCTGGTGTTCCTTTAAGAGCAAAAGTTAGCGCAACATTTATTGAAAGAGCCGATTCAGAATTAAATGCAAGAGAAAGCATGCTTTCGTCACCTGACTTAACTCATGAAATCATAGTAAAGGAAGGCGATCTGCTTCCATTACTTACATACAAAACATATCGTAATCAAAAATATTATTTACAGGTTGCCCGCATTAACAAATTGAAAAATTTCAGAAAGTTGATCGCAGGAACCGAACTCATTTTTCCACCACTATCGTAATGGCAACAAACGCAACACCAGAAGTAAAGCAAGCCACTGATGTGGTTTCACAAAAAGTGCTGATCAATGGAACAGCACTTAGCGGTGAAGCTCGTGTAAATGCCATTTCAGTAAATACACTTCACAATAAAATTTCAACAGCGACAATAGTAATACATGATGGTGATGTTTCATCAAGAGAATTCAAATTAAGTAATTCGGAAACATTTAAGCCAGGAAATGAAATTGAGATCAAGTTCGGTTACCATGGTGAAGTTGAATCTGTATTTAAAGGCATCATCACAAAACATGCATTGAGAGCAAAACAAAAAGCATCCTCTTATCTCTATGTTGAAGCAAAGAACAAAGCTGTAAAATTAACAGTTGGCAGAAAAAACAAATACTTCTTTGATAAAAAAGATAGTGACATCATAGCCGAAATATGTAAATCAGCTGGTGTCACTAATGAGGTTTCAAGTACAAAGCTGACACACAAAGAAATGGTGCAGTATTATGTGACCGACTGGGATTTTATCATTCAGCGTGCCGAAGCCAATGCTATGCTCGCATTCACTGATCTTGATAAGTTAATTATTAAAAAACCAGATGCTGGTTCAGATGCAGTGTTAACTGCAACTTATGGTGATAATATTTTTGAATTTGAAACAGAAATGGATGCCCGGCAACATTTTAAATCCATTAAATCCTATTCATGGAATGCAGCCGATCAAAAAATTGAGCAATCAGAAGAAGGAGATTTTTCTTTTACCAACAATGGTAATTTAAACAATGATGATCTTTCGAAAGTGATCGGGCTAAAAGAATTATCTCTTCATCATGCAGGTGATATTAAAGACGAAGAGTTGAATCAATGGGCCACTGCCTGGTCAATGAAGAATAAATTATCAAAGATCTGTGGTAAAATAAAAGTGCTCGGTAACGCAAAAGTAAAACCCGGGGCAGTCATAACTATTAAAGGGATGAGTGATCGCTTTAATGGAAATGTTTTTGTTACTGGTGTACAACACCAATTCTCAGTCAATAATTGGTTTACTGTTATTCAATTCGGCTGGAATAATGAGTGGTTCTATAAAAAAGAAGACATTATTGAAAAACCGTCTTCAGGATTAGTACCAGGCATTAATGGTTTACATACAGGAATTGTTACAAAACTGGAACAGGACCCTGAAGGTAATTTCCGTATCAAAGTAAAAGTGCCGTTGATCGATGAACATGAAGATGGAATATGGGCACGGATAGCAACACTTGATGCAGGTAAAGAACGCGGCTCTTTTTTTCTTCCGGAGCTTAAGGACGAAGTGTTACTTGGATTTATCAACGATGATCCCAGGCAGGCAGTTGTACTCGGAATGTTGAATAGCAAAACAAATACTGCCCCTGTTACCGCCAGTGACAAGAACAACGAAAAAGGGTTTTATACCCGCAGTAAAATGAAATTGTTTTTTGATGATGATAAAAAAAGTATCACCATCATTACACCAAAAGAAAAATCAATAGTGATCAGCGACCAGGATGGCTCTATTATTTTGAAAGATGAATTGAATAACAAAATAACAATGAACAGCGATGGTATCAGTATTGAAAGCATGAAGGATATTAAATTAAAAGCAACGGGACAAATAAAAGCTGAAGGCACGGCTAAGATCGAATTGACAAGTTCTGGCCAGGCAGTATTAAAAGGCACTGTAGTAAACATTAATTAATAAAAGTAAAATGGGATTAGCAGCAAGAGTTGGAGACATGCATGTATGCCCGCTATCGGACGGTCCGAAACCACATGTTGGAGGTCCGGTGTTGCCGCCAGGACTACCTACTGTAATGATTGGTGGTATGCCTGCTGCTACATTCGGTAATATGTGTACTTGTGCTTCGGCCCCGGATACCATCATCAAAGGATCATCATCGGTAATGATCGGCAATAAACCGGCAGCAAGACAAGGAGATCAAACAGCGCATGGAGGAATGATAACTATTGGCTGTCCAACTGTAATAATAGGAGGATAAAATGGAAAAAATAAAACAAACCTTTTTAGGAACCGGGTGGAATTTTCCACCAACATTCAGAAAAGAATACTATGGGGTAGAAATGATATCAGACATTGAAGACATCAAAAGCAGTCTTGATATTTTATTTTCAACAAAGGTTGGTGAACGCATCATGCAACCAAGATATGGTTGTGACCTCGAACCATTCATATTTGAACCCCTGAATGTATCTACCGCAACAATGCTTGAAAAGATCGTTAAAGATGCAGTAACATTAAATGAGCCCCGAATTATTGTTGATAAAGTAGATTTCAAATATGACTATGAAGAAGGAAAGATCCTGATCGATATCATTGGACTCAGGGTGATAACAACCAATACCCGTTACAATTATGTGTATCCATATTACATTATTGAAGCAACTAATCTATCACGGTAACTATTATGGCAAACAAATGTAAAGACGACCAGGTAAGACGAGACGGCACAGGGCAAGGACAGCGTTTCCTGCCAGCTCTTGATACGTCACGCAATTTCATTGATGACCGCAAGCCGGAAGACCTGCTTGTATTCGCAAAACATTACGCAGAGCTTGTTAGATTTTATGATGCAGATAAACCGGTTGACCTGGAAGATCACTCATCAAAACAAAGTGAAAAAGACGACGAAGAAGGTACCTTAAAACCTAATGAGAACTGGAAAGAATTTTTTACAAAAGATATTACCACTGTAATTGCTTCAATAGCTCAATATAAAAACAGGCTGGATTGGTTAAGACAGGAATTTGATGATAAAAGAAAAAAATCTGATAATAGGCCAACTCCTGAAAATTTTAGAGGTCTGTTCATCACCATCATCAATCATTTTGCCCGGTTCAATAAATGGTATTCACGCAGCATACCCGATCATCCGTTAAAAAATGAGATCGAAGTAAAGATACATTCAACTTTAAAGCCTGCCTTGGAAAAACTTATCTCTTATGGAAGAGGCTATTCAGTTTTAAATGAAGGAAAACTTGGGTTAAGAAATTATTATTCAGATTTCAAAGAATACCCGTGGAATATAAAATATGATGATATAAAAGGCAACGACGATATCTATACCGGTATTAATCGTCAAAAAAAGATATCAAATGCTGCCTTATTTGTTGATGATATTTTTTTGATCGTTCTGAAAACATATAAGGAACTTACTGACAGAACAAACTTTTATTTTACATATTCATTTGAGAATTATCCGCAGCATAAGCCTCACATGGCTTTGTTCATTGCGTTCATCGAACTTTTTGGTTATGCTCAAAAAGAATTGAACTCGATAACCCGTCGTCATCTTGAATTCTATTATCGTGACGTTCTTCATTTACATGAAAGACCTGCTAATCCTGATGCTGTTTACCTGATCTATGAACTTGCTAAAGAAGCGATCGAATACGATCTTAAAAAGGGAACGCCATTAACAGCGGGAAAAGATGGTTTTGGAAAGGAAATGATCTATAAAACTGAAACCGATCTTGTCATTAATAAGGCAAAAGTTAAAGAGTTAAAAACAATTTTTCTCGATAAGAACACAGAAGGTAAAACACCCGAAGAACGTGAACAGATCAGAAGAATCTATTCATCACCTGTTGCCAATTCGGAAGATGGGAACGGCGCTCCTTTCAAAATACCTGAAACAGCCTGGCCAGCTCTTGGCTATTTTAATACCAAGACACCTAGAAATAATTTTAAGCAAAATGCAGAAATAGGTTTTGCCATTGCTTCACCTCAATTACTCCTGGCAGAGGGTGAGAGGAAAATCACAATTACAATCAATGAAGCAGGATTTGACTTAACATCATTAAGTGATGCTTTAGAAATTTATCTTACAACCGAAAAAGAATGGCTACTAATAAACGAAATAAAGTCAGACGGCGTACCAATTAGACCAACAATTTATTCAATTGTTGATAATACTATTATAGTTGACATTCAATCTTCGGAACCAGCAATAGCTGGATATGATAATAAATTACACGGTGGAGAATACAATACTACATACCCGATCATAAAATTTGTCATTGATTCTTCGAGGTATGATCTGTTTAAATCGATTCAAACAAACCCAACTCTAATCAAAATTAGCGTTGAAGTTCACGATGTCACAAATCTGACCTTGTCGAATGACGATTCACCAATTGATCATACAAAATCTTTTAATCCTTTTACATTACTACCCAAACCAAATTCAGGGTTTTTCGTCGGGAACAAAGAAGTATTTTCAAAAAAATTGAAGTGGGTGCGATTGGAGCTTGATAGAAAACTAAAAGATAAACAAGTTATTTCTGAATTGTTTAAAGCGCCGTTTGGAATAGACTCACTCGTAGTAGAAGTTGACGCCCTATTTCAAAAGGAGTGGTTCCCGCTCTTATTTGCAGGAGCAAAAGACGTGGCTTTGTGGGTAAAAAATGATGGTAGCGATTCGGGTCCAGGTTTAGAAATTGATGTAGATGGAAGTCTCAATAGCGATTCTTTTAAGCGAATCGTTCGTGATCAAATTACAGATAGCAATGCCGAAACTTTCCAAAGAAAGCTAAGATTTTCGCTCCATTACTTTGAAAGCGATAAGAATAGTGATGCGAAAATAACAAACATTCTTTTTCCGAGTGAAAAGTTCACCTCCTTCTCTCTCTTTCAACTCCTTGCTTTACTCCTCGAATTAAATGCAATAAAACTCAGCTATTATTCAGAACAAGGTTTTGAACAAGGTGTTGAACAATTCTTTCATATATATCCTTTTGGTAATGTAGAGATCGAATTCCCAATTGTAGGTATAGATATCAATCATATAGCTCCTGAGTTTCTCACTGAAGAAGATAATATTCCTGTTTATACAAATTATCTATTGCCTCAATACAAATTCGGCTTTCAAAATGTCAATTTTATCCGTGAGGATCAATACTTGAGTTCGGTTTATCAACAAGGAAATCTTTACATAGGTATAGAAGACCTTGTTTTGCCGCAAAATATTTCATTGCTCTTTAAAATAGCCGATGGCACCGCTGAAGATAATGATGAAGAACCACCAAAGATCAACTGGTCATACCTTATACATAACAAATGGCGTCTATTAAAACATGAAAATATCATCTCTGACAGTACTTACGGATTACAAGCGACAGGAATTGTATTAATAGATTTTCCAAAAGATGCAACGACCAATAATACAATTATCACAAAAGGATTGCATTGGTTGTGTGCAAGTGTAGATAATGAGGCTGATAAAATTCCAAAGATCATCGACATTATTGCACAGGCAAACAAAGCTATATTCTTTGACCAGGAAAACGACCCGGAGCATTATCGTAATCCATTACCGGCAAAAACGATTGCAAAGCTTGTTACAAAAGTTCCGGAAGTTAAATTGATCACACAACCGTTTGAATCCTTTGATCGAAAAATGCGTGAAGAAGGAAATGTATTTTATGCTCGTGCAAGTGAAAGGCTGCGCCATAAACATCGGGCAATCACACCGTGGGATTATGAACACCTCGTTCTACAACATTTCCCCTGGATATATAAAGTAAAATGTCTTTCCAATACTGACCCGGTTTGTCTTTGCAGACATGAGGAAGGAGATGAAACAAAATGTTGCTGTGAACAAATTGCGCCGGGTCATGTATTGATCATACCAGTTTCGAATTTAAGGAACAAAAACGCTGTTGATATTTTAAAGCCCCGCACTGGCAGAAGAACCCTGATCCAAATAGAGGAGTATCTCAGAAAACTGACATCGCCTTTTGTTCATGTTCGTGCAAAAAATCCATTGTTTGAAGAAATAAAAACTTCGTTTAAAGTAAAATTCCATACTGGTACAGACAAGGGAAGATACCTGAGGCAATTAAATGATGATATTATCAAATACCTGACTCCCTGGGCATTTGATGAAACTAAGGATGTCATATTCGGTGGTAAAGTGTATGCTTCAAACATCATCAACTTTATTGAAGAGCTTGATTATGTTGACTACATCACCTGCTTCAGAATGATACATATCATAAATGATTGTTGCGAAAAAATTACTTCTGGAGATATATTATGTTCCGATCTGCAAAGAGTGGATCATACAGATTCGGATGTAGATAAAGTAATTACCGATCGTTTCAAAACCGAGATCCAGGCATCCTCCTCCCGTGCCATCCTTACTTCTGCAAAAAAGCATTGTATTGAATTAATAGATGAGCCAAAAAACAATGATGAATGTAATTGTTCTTAATTGTAAAATTTAAACACCATGGCAGAGCCGATCATTATTAGTAAAGCAAATGTGTTGAAGCCCGCAGAGGATTATGATCTTCTGAGAAAAGAAGGGATCAAACATATTGAAAAACTCAGCGGAGATATCTGGACAGATTACAACACTCATGATCCCGGCATCACGTTACTGGAAGCATTATGTTATGCCATTACAGATCTCTCTTATCGCACAGGTTTTGAAATGAAGGATCTACTGGCTCCAGAACACCTTGATGAGAACTCATGGAAAAATATTTTTTATACCGCAAGACAGATATTACCATCGAATCCTGTAACCATAAATGATTACAGAAAATTACTGATCGATATTACAGGTGTTCGTAATGCATGGATCACTATCAGCGAAGGCTGTGAAGTGCCGATATACATAAGCTATCCGGTTTTTGACACCGTAAAGAATAGCTACAATGAAAATAATCCGAATCCCTGTAATGATGAGAATAAAATACAGGTAAAGCTTGCCTTTAAACCTGATAATGATGATCCGACAGTAACAAAAGATAAGATCATCGAGCTAAATGGGCTTTATAAGATCATTATCGAATATGAAGAAGATATAATAGAAAAAAAACAGAAAGGTGATATCAGGAAAGATGTGTTAAAAAAGCTTCATTGCAATCGCAGTTTATGTGAAGATTTTGTGAGTATCACCGCCGCAGAATACAGGGATTTTTTATTGAAAACAGATGTGATCATAAAAGATGATGCCGATCCTGAAAAAGCGCTGGCAGAGATGTGTTTCCGTATCCAAAATTATTTTACACCCAGTCAAAAATTTTATACACTCGAAGAATTACTAGAGAAAGGAAAACATGCGGAAGATATTTTTGAAGGGCCATTTCTGAAACATGGATTTATACCAGATGAAGAATTGGAAAAAACAGATCTCTTTAGAGACATGCGGCTTTCAGATATCATCAATAGTGTTGCAGATATTGAAGGCATCATTGCTCTCAGTAAATTCAAAGTAAATGATAATTTATTTCCTGATAATCCAGCTAATCCGGATGACCAGGAACCTTTTGACAAAGACGACCCATGCCGCAGTGAAAGATATTTTGATGAATGGATAGCAGGTATGAAAAAAGAAAAATTGGTTGGAAGATTAAATATTGCCGACATCATTGAGCATGCCAATGATAAGGATAAAAATACAGTTCCAGGAGTTGTTGAACCTGCACCGATCAGGGTCTTTAAATCAGGTAACAGGCTTACCATTAATACTGACCGCTTTAATAAATTACTGAAAGACCTGAAGACACTTGACAGGAATAATAAATTGAAAGAGCAAAGCAAGGACTTCCCGGTGCCTATCGGTCAGAACCTGGAACTGCAGGATTACTTTCCCGTTCAATACAGTTTACCAAAAACATATAAAGTAGGTGAAGAAGGCTTACCTGTGTACGATGACAACAAGCGGCTTGCACAGGCTTTGCAATTAAAAGGATACCTGGCCGTATTCGAGCAATTATTCATGAATTTTTTAGCACAGCTAAATAATGTAAACCAACTTTTTTCATTTAATGAAATTACTCATACAAGCTTTGCAGGAAAAATAATTGATCATGACCCGGATGATAATGATAAATTAAAAGAACAGATTGCAGGTTATCTCCATTTATATGTTGACAGTGAACGATACATTAAGGAAATTGAGGTACTGACAGAATTCAATAGTTTGCCTGGCAAAGAAGATGAGTCCCCGAAAGAAAGTTTTCCTGTTTTTGAAAGCAGGAGAAACAATATCCTCGAACACCTGCTTGCCCGTTTCAGCGAGGAATTGAATGAATATTCTTCCTTGATGCGTTTTCTTTACCCAAAAGATCATCTGAAGAGGATTATTAAAAACAAAACCGATCTGCTTTCTGACTATATAAGCATCAGCAAAAACCGTGGAAGAGCTTACAATTATAAATTAGAAGAAGAATGTTTGGATACGATCGGTGAAAACAAAGATGAAGAAATAATAAGCTGCAATGTTTCAGGAGTAGAAAGAAGAGTTAGTCGATTGCTTGGGTTCAAGGATTTCAAACGCAAATACATTACACCCGAAAATTTATTCTTTGATACAACTTCTGATGGCAGAGGTAAAATAAGACTGTATGACGGTTATGATAAAAAAACATGGCTTCTTGAGTCCGAAGATATAAGATTAGATTGTGAAGATGATTTTATGCATTGTTTTATCGAAAGCGGCTGTTGCTCAAATAATTTTGTAAAGATCCCCGAACAGAAAGAAGAACATGCAAGAAGAAAAAAACATTATAGCGGAGGGTATAGTTTTATTCTTAGAGATGGCAATGAAATACGTAAAAAAACAATAGCGACAAGTCCGCTTTATTCAACAGAAGATTTGCGTGATGAGGCAATGGGAAAGGCAATTAAAGCCTTAAAACGTATTTGCCATGAAGAGGGTATGCACATGATCGAACATATTCTTCTCAGGCCGAAAGGTGATGATCAACAGGATAATTTTGAGTTAGAAAGAAGACAACCACCGGGCCCCAATCCTGATTCCTTTACTCTATACGAGCTTCTTGATGTATGCCTTGATAAGTGTGATCTGAATATTGGCAACAACAATCCAAATATACCAACCCGTTATAAATTTGAGGTCAGGTTTTTGAAAATACATGAATGCACTGATAAGAAAAGATGGCAGGTAGAATTAAAACGTATCGCAGCACCAGAAAACATCCTCATCACAAAAGAGACTTTTCATGAATACAAGCAAGCTTCGGAATTCATTAGCATGATAAGAGAATATGGAAGTGAATTTGCAAATTTCAAGATCTGGAAAAATGATGAGACCCCTGTAAAGTATTTTTTCAGATTGTTCAATGAAAAAGGAACAGCAATTTTTGAAAGTGACACATGTTATACGACGATGGGTAATAACCCTTTTTTCAAAAAGAAAGATATTAAAGAAGCTGAGAAACGCAACTCGTGTACAGATGCTGGCGAAGCTGATGTTTGGAAAGAGATCAAATGGCTGAAAGAATATTTAGCCTATGAACATGATCTTTATTGCTGCGAAGATGCCTGTGATCATAATGAAGATCCTTATTCGTTTAGAGTTTCCTTTGTACTTCCTTGCTGGCCCAAAAGATTCCGTGATAAAAGCTTCAGGCATTTTGTAGAAAAAACGATCCAATCAGAAACAGCCGCTCACATTCATGCAAAAGTGTATTGGCTTGGAATAGAACAGATGCGTGTCTTTGAAAATACCTGGTATGAGTGGCTGGTGGAAATGGCTTGTCACGACGTGCCTGACATCAGTATCATGAATGATTTTATTAAAGTTGTAAAAGGGTTAAAGAACTGCGATCAGCCTTGTAAAGAAAATGCAGAAGCACATGACGATTAAAGAGACAGATAATATCATTAATAAAGAGATCTTTGAGTTTAGCTATGCTGAAGCCGACCAGGCTTTTACTTTACAGAAAGAAATGAATGATGCCCTTTTATCTAAAATACATATAGCCATTGATTCTGTCTTAAACGAAACTTTTAACCACGAAGAGATCATAAAAATAAATAAACTTGAAATTGATCTTGGCGAAATCCCTTTTAGTCATTTAAGTGAACTTATTCCGCAAAGATTGCAAAACCAGTTTAAAGAAAAACTACAAGCAGTTCTTGTCGATAGAAAAAAAATAAATGGCCAGTATAGGCAAGAAAATGAAATTCCCGATCAGTTAAAAACTATTGAATATTTTCTTCACAGCGGTACTTTACCATGGTGGGCTGGTCTCCCAAAGAAATTTTCTTTGGCTGAAACTATCAATTCATTATTAAAAACTAATGCTTCAGACTTAAAAACAATTATTTCAGAAAATATACCTAACGAACAGTTCATAAAAAGATTGATCTATCAGCTTGATCAAAAAGTAGTTGAAGAGTTACTCGGGTTAGTACCTGGTTTGCCGTTGCTAATTTCTATTATTGAAAATATCATTCGCTATTCCTCGACACCATTCTCTCAATTTCAAAAAACGCATACTCCAGATGAAATTAGCTCGTTGATCTCTAACTCAAAGAGTCAGCCAAATGGTAGTATCGAAAGTCATCACAAAAAAACTGGCGATCATCTTCAGCAAAAAAAACAAGCAGACCATAGTAGAAAAATTATCCAGGTAATTATTGACATGGTCGCAAATCAACTATCAACTGGAACTGAAGAAGAGCTGAGATCGCAGTTGAAGGAAAAAATATTGATCAGATTTGGAGGATCCATCGAATTGGATAAACTTGAAACCGCGATCGACGCATTGATAACTGAGCAATTTCACAGTTACTTTGACATTTCGAAAAAAGAGATCGCAGTAGAAAGAACCTTACAACAAATGCAGACAAATGATCTTTCTATAATAACAACCGGAGAAAAAAAATTCATAGAAAATGCAGGTCTTGTTTTGATCGCGACATTTTTACCAGCATTATTTAAAGAGTTCCAATGGCTGGAAGATGGAAAATTTAAAACCAAAGAATTACAGTTCAAAGGAATTTTTCTCCTTCATTATATGGCAACCGGTGAAACTGCTGCGCCTGAGTATACGCTTCAGCTAAATAAAATATTAATGGGATTAGATCTTGATGAACCAATTCCGTTCTCCGTAGAACTCACTGACAAGGAGAAAAAGGAAGCCGATCAATTATTAAATGATATCATCACTCATTGGACCGCTTTAAAAAATAGTTCTGTAGAAGGTTTCCAGGGGTCATTCGTTTTACGAGATGGTCTTTTATCTTATAGTGAAGGCCATTGGCTGTTACAAGTAGAAAAAAAGGGATACGATATTTTATTGGAGCATATTCCATGGTCATGGAAAACAATTCGCTTTGACTGGATGCAAACTTACATTGATACCGAATGGTAAATAATATTACACATATCAATGCTGCTGTATTAGAGAGTGAACTTGCCTGGTTGGAAAAAGTCATTATAACACGTTTACATATTCACCTTGATCAACCATGCGATTTTACATCAGTGTTTGAAGTGGTGCCACCTGTTCATACTGAATTGGAAGCAGAGTATGTCAAACTTATTCATGACTATCAAATGAGTCTTGCAGAACGCATACTTCTTGCGTTAGCAGTTGCGCCGCATGTTAAACCAGAATTGCTTGATCATTTTTTCCTTAAGAATACCGAGTATGAACGGGGCTATACTGAATTTGGTGGATTGAAAGGAAGTACGCATAGTGGGTTCCTTCCTACTGGTGAAACTGTCTTATTTCTTTTAGCAGGAAAAGAATTACAAGACAGGCTTACTTTCATGTATTTGCTTGGAGAGGAACATTTTTTTTCTACTGATAAAATAATTACACTAAATCGTGTTGCGAATGATGAGCCTGTCATGAGTGGTATATTATCAATATCCAAAGAACTTGTTGATGAATGGACAACAGGTAAGAAGAGAAAAAATTATTTCAGTATTGACTTCCCTGCCAAACTCATTACTACACAAATGGAATGGAAAGACCTCGTACTGCCAACCCAAACACTTGAACAGATAGATGAAATAAAAGCATGGGTAGATCATTCGCAGGTATTAATGAATGACTGGGGCATGAATAAACGATTGAAGCCTGGCTTTAAAACATTGTTTTATGGGCCACCTGGTACCGGTAAAACTTTAACTGCGTGTTTACTTGGCAAACAATGCAAGATGGATGTTTACCGTATCGACCTGAGTATGATAATTTCAAAATACATTGGTGAAACGGAAAAAAATCTTTCAAGAATATTTGATGCTGCAGAGCATAAGAATTGGATCTTGTTTTTTGATGAAGCCGAAGCTTTGTTTGGAAAAAGAACTGGAGTTAGTGATGCACATGACAGGTTTGCAAACCAGGAAGTGTCGTATTTATTACAACGTATCGAAGACTTTAATGGCATTGTGATATTAGCAACCAATCTTAAATCAAATATTGATGATGCATTTAACAGGCGATTTCAATCGGTGATCTATTTTCCTGTTCCGGCGCCAGAGCAAAGATTTTTGTTATGGAATAATTCTTTCCCCCAGGCTGCGGCTATTGATGAAAAAGTGAACATCAGGCAAATTGCTTCTAAGTATGAATTAACGGGGGGCACTATCATGAACATAATTCGTTATTCATCATTAATGACATTGAAGCGAAATGAAAAAGTGATCAGGCTTAATGATATCGAACAAGGGATCAGACGAGAATTTTTAAAAGAAGGAAAAGTTCTTGCATGAATTGTCATTCAATTTTTTTTCAATAAGTAATTGAGTATTTTAAAATGGAAGCCGTTAAAAAAACTGCACCTGCTCCTGCACCTGCTGTTGTCGCCAAACAGCCGAATGCAGTTGTTACTCCAATTTTAAAATATATACGGCCCGAAGTTACCAATGCATTGTTGTTAGCAAAACTTGCTAAGTCCCGAAAATTAGCGCAGAACAATGCAACCACTAAATCAGCTGCTGAAAAGATCGGTGAAAGTGAAAAAGCTCAAAACACTCCACCTGATGAAAGCCAGTCAGAATCAAACCAGGGACAGGTAGCGGAATTGCAACGTAATAAAGTTGAAGCCAAAACAAAAGATGAATCAAGTAGAGCCCTCCAGGAAGGAATTCGGAGATCTGTTCCTACTTCTCTCGAAGCGATCAGCGGTTTTAAAAATTCAGGTAAGAGTAAAGAAATTGGTAAGACTGTAATGCAAACAGTCAACAAAGATGTTGCTGATGTAAAATCTGGATTTGGCGGCATTAGTAAACCAAAACCACCTGCTCCTGCGGAAAAAGGAATTGAGTTACCGCCAATGGAGCAAGCACAGCCTGTTGAAAATATAAACCTTGGCGCCGGTGTAATACCACCTGTAGAAGCAGAAGTAATAGATAATAGTAAGTACCAAAAAGATAGTGATGATCTGCTGAAAAAGGAAGAAGTAAGCCAGGAGCAATTGGATATGGTTGACAAAGGTGACCTGGCTGAAGCAAACAAGGAAAGAAAAAATTTAAATAAAGAAGCAACTGCTCAACCTGCAGCAATAAAACAAATGGCATCAAGCGAACATAAAATGCTTAATGCCGAAATGAATAGTGAAGAAAAAAGTGCCCGGGCTGATATGCAGAAAAACAGGCAAAATAAATTATCAGACACAGGTACAAAGCAGGACAAAACAAAAACTGACCTGGAGAAGAAAAGAGAAGAAGTAGCGAAGTTCATTAACAATCGTTATGAACAATGTCAAAAAAGCATCACCACTAAACTGGAAGCTTTAGAAAAAAATTCGCTGGCACAATTTGATGCAGGACAGGAAAAAGCAACTAAGGAATTTGAAGAGCAGGTAAACACTGATATAAATAGATTCAAAACGAAACGTTATGATCGCTTTGGTGGTAGTGTTTTATGGTTGAAAGATAAACTATGCGGTATCGATGATTTTCCTGAAGTAAAACAAGCATTTGACCGGGCCCGCGCTGATTTTGAAAAAAAGATCGATACGCTTATTGCAACCATTACTAAAACAAATAATGAAGTAATAGCTGCGTGTAAAAAAGAACTTGAAGATACCAAAACTGAAATTGCTGTTTTTGTATCTAAGCTTGGTCCGCAATTACTTGATATAGGAAGAAAAGCCCAGGCTGAAGTAGGTAAAAAGTTACAGGCACTCTCGGCAGATATAGATAGTCGTAAAGAAAAATTGCAACAGAAGCTTGCTGATAAACGCAAGGCTGCAATGGAAGCGATCGATAAGAAGATCGCAGCAATGAAAGAAGCGATGAGTGGCTTGTTAAGTAAGATCGGCAACTTCTTACTCTGGGCTGCAAAGAAATTCTTCAAGTGGGCTTTGGAAGCAGCAGGTGTTTCGCCTGATGAGGTCATGGGAATAATTGACAAAGGCATTGCCATTATAAAAGCCATTGTTACCAAGCCAATAGTTTTTGTCAAGAATCTTATTAAAGCTGCATCAACCGGCTTCCAGAATTTTGGAAAGAATTTCCTCAAACACCTTAAAGATGCAATCTTCAATTGGCTCACCGGTGCATTAGAAGGTGTTAAACTGCCGCAAGTTTGGGATGTAAAAGGTATACTCATGCTGGTTTTAGATATCCTTGGGCTTACTTACCAGGCATTACGTAAAAGAATGGTTGATGTTATGGGAGAAACTGTTGTAGTAACACTAGAGAAAACATTTACTCTTGTTAAAACACTTGTAACAGAAGGTCCAGCCGCAGCATGGGAACAGATGAAAGAAATGGCGGATGAAATGAAAACCACTTTTATTGATGCAGTGAAAAGCTGGATACAAACCACGATCATCTATAAAGCCATTGAAACCGTTGTTTCACTTTTTATACCCGGAGCAGGTATTATAAAAGCCATCATTGCTATTTACGATACGGTTATGTTCTTTATACAGAAGGCAAAAGATATTGCAAAAATGATCGGCGATTTTCTCGGTTCTATTGGCGAGATTGCAATGGGTAATATCGCCGCAGCAGCAAATGCATTGGAAGGTGGATTAGCAAAAGCACTGGCTCTAGTAATTAATTTCCTTGCAAGATTTTTACGCCTATCAGGCATCACCGATAAGATCAGGAAAGTAATTGAAACAATTCGTGCTAAAGTGGGAATGGTATTGGATAAAATTGTTGCATGGATAAAAAAGATGGCGGGGAAAGTTGTTCAGGCAGGATTACCAGCAGATCCAAATGAGAGACTTAGATTGGGAATGGATGCAGCAGTCAGTGCTGTAAATAAATTTGCAGGTAAAAAAGTTGGAGCACTTGTATTAAATCCTTTGCTAGCAGTTATTAAAACGAGGTACGGATTCCAAAATTTGACTGTTATAGCTGAGGGAAATAATTGGTCTGTAATAGGCGAAATTAATCCTAAAGGCAAAAAATTAACAACTGCACAAGTTGGGGAGAATACATCACTTGAAGGAACCTTAAGTGTTGAAGATGTGATAAAAGTGGCGACTGAAAGAGGTAAGTTTGCACTAGTTACTTCAATAAATGAAACAATGGAAAATATGCCTGCATTTTCATTTACTACAATAGAATTAAAGGAAAATGTTTCAGGTCGTCTATTAATTCGTGGTGAAGGCACGTCATGGCAAAAAAGCACTGCAAAGGCTGTACCATTAGATCCGAAAGTTTTGAAAGTGCAGAATCAACTTGAGATTTGGGCGGCTCCTGATATAGCAAGAAAAATATTGAATTTTAGATACCGAAATGATCAAAGAAATGAAGCAGGTAAAGAATGGGAGCATATAATTGAAAACAGTACAAACTTCCCTAATATTCACTCATATGAAAATCTTGCTTTGACAACAATCGCATTAAACAGAGCGTTTAATGAATATTTTAGTCAAAGTCAGGGTGCAAGGCCAAGCGCAGGTCTGCCTAGCACGGGGGCTTTAAAATTAAGGGACTATCTAAAAGATAAAGGTCCTAGTCAACATAAGAAGTGGAAGGAGTATTTTTATAAAGTTGAAAATGTAAGTGTAAAAAAAGCCGACAACGAAAGAGGAAAGTGGCAATATCTCGGCTAAAATATATTCCAATAGGCTTACTAAAAAAACAATTCCCTGCAAACCTTTAAGTTGCAGGGAATCCATTTTCGGTAGCCCGTACGAGATTCGAACTCGTATCACCACCGTGAAAGGGTGGTGTCCTAGCCCTTAGACGAACGGGCCTTCTACGCTAAGACTTTGAAGCCTAATGCCTCTTGTTTCAGGGGCGGCAAAGATAAGTTCCAAGCGCTTGATGACAAAAACATTTTTCAACAAAAAGCCCCGACTAAGTCGGGGCAAGTTCAAAACCGTCCTTCATGGATATAAGTTATTGCTTTGCAAGCTCTGATTTTTTAAAAATATTAGCTACTGCTTTTTGAATTTCCTTATTAGTGAGATTCCGGTTATTCACCTCGGCTGTCGTCCAACCCTGCCATACAGTTTTATCAGTTTTTGCGTCGAGCATTGTTACAGTGATCGTTCCTTCCCTGATCACTTTTTCATATGATTCATAACCTAAAAATTGAGAAGGATAATAGATCGTTGCATAACGTCTAGTATATGGGTTAAAGATCATCCTTCTATAAGGCTGGCTATAAACCGGCTCATTTTGCTGCTTACTTGCCCTTTCCACGAGCACATCATAATCGAGAATTACATCGGGCTTATTTTTTGACTCTCTCCACCCGATCTTCTCAAATTCTTTTGTTACTGCGCTCCTGATCTTAGATTCAATAAGGTCGCTTTGATTTTCCAACTTGCCATTTTCCCCGTGAAGCCATGTAAATGATTTATACTTACTGAAGTTCACGGTGTCATCTTTTTCTATATGGGCGGAACTTGCACAGCCGGCAAGTAACCCTATGCTCAG
>DATDCP010000502.1:0-4275 GCA_036524255.1 Chitinophagaceae bacterium | reverse complement strand
ACCTGAATTAATGATCGTATTCTTATTAAGATCGTAAATAAAGAAACGATTGCGACCACTCGGTAAACTCATATCTACCAAAAAACAATATTCGGTCGACAAATCATTTTGGATAGCGTAGTTATTCACTTTTTGGGTAAGAATATTTCTTATCGCGGTATTTTCAGATGCTACTGGTGTTACTTTTTCTTCTTCTTCCTTGTTGCTAATAGGAGTAATTTCTTTTTTTGTTTTTTCATTTGTTGCAGTTTTTATTTTCGACTTTTTCTTTTTTGACTTAACAACTTTGGTTTCTTTCTTTACAGCTAATGGTTTATTGTCAAAACTGCTTTTTTCCATATCAGAACATGACATAGCGAACATTGTAATTACGGCAATGAACAACACAACTTTGTCTTTCACAGGGATTAGTTTTAAAAACAAGATAATAGAATGTTTAACAATTAAACAGGAAATAGCCCTTGTTAAACATTTCGGGAAAGATTCCGGAATGTGACAGGCACTGAGAGTATAAATACGATTGTGCAACACCCGGATTGTGAATGAAATTTTCTACCTTCATCAGGTAATTGAGGATATATGAAAAGATTATTACTACTCTTAACTCCCTTTTTGATTTATAGCACTGGTTATTCACAAACTTTGAAGTTTGTAACTTTTTCCGGCGGTTCTGAATTTTCATCACTTTCGTTTATAACCAATCAAAAGATCATTATAAAAGTTTCCCAGGACGGCAATGTGCTTGAATGGGGAAATGAAATAGAGCCGGGTCGTTTTTATTCAGAACCCGGGAGGCTACAATCATATATGGGAAGAGTGGAATATTATGAAAAACAATTTGATTCTGTACTCAATGGTAAAGTAAAAAGCATTGGGATCACTTCAATTACTTATTATGGATCAACAGAAAAATTTGCACAGGTTGGAAAAGTGAAATCAATCGGCAATGTTTTGTTTAACTATTATCTCGAGCAGGAGAATGAATCGGTGAAAGGGAAATTAAAAACAGCAGGCATAAAAAATTTTAATTATTATTATTCTTATGAGAACGAGGCATATCGTGGGAAATTAAAATCTATTGGCAATAACCAGGTCACTTACTATTCCACATTTGATGATATATCTATCAGGGGTAAATTAAAAAGTATCGGGCCAGCAACTTTTACCTGGTACACCTCACTCGACCGCCAGGGTTACCAGGGCGGTTTAAAATCTGGCCGTCAATATCAAGTTATAGAAGGGGTTACTTATATCATTTGGTAGCACAATTCAATCAGACGTTTTTCTTGGGCTTTTTTATTTGTTGTCCCTGGAAAGATCTTAAAGATTTTTGCACTTTCCCGATAAGCTTGTGCAACCTTTTTTCATGCTTTTCTAATATTTTTTTTGTTGCTACCGCTGTACTATCAAAATATCGATTGGCTTCATTTAAATGAAAATTAAACTGGCCAGCTTCTTCATCCAGTCTTTGCAACAATTCCCATAAATTTTCTTTTTTCTTCATACACCTAAGAAAAGAAATATCAAATTTCAAGCCGGGCAATCAATTGATAAAACTTATAGTTGATTTTATTATTTTTTACTGATCCTGTAAAGATTGCCACCCTCTGTAACTGCATAGAGCATACCATTGAAGTAAGCAACATCTCTGAATCTTTCTTTTTTGTCGTCCAACAATCTTTCTTCGCCAACTACTTTATTATTTTCAATAACAAGCCGTGCAATATGCATGCTGCTAAGTCCACAGATAAATAAATTGTTTTTCCATTCGGGAATATTGTTTCCTTTATAGAAAGTCATTCCGCCAGGAGAAAGCACCGGGTCCCAGTAATAAACAGGCTGTTCCATTCCTTCTTTTTGCTGAATGCCATCACCAACTTTTCCTCCTGAATATTCAAGTCCGTAAGTAATAGTTGGCCAACCATAATTTTTCCCGGCTTTTATGATATTTACTTCGTCTCCGCCTCTCGGTCCAAATTCTGCTTCCCATACTTCGCCAGTTACAGGATGAATATCGAGACTTTGTGCATTGCGAATTCCATAAGCAAATATTTCTGGCATTGCATCTTTTTGGTTGATAAAAGGATTTCCCGGCGCAGGCTTACCATCTTTGGTTATTTTAAAAATTTTTCCAAGCCCTGAGTTGAGCCACTGTGCTTGTTTTCTTCCCTCAGGTATTGATCGTTCCCCTGTGCTAACAAAAAGATTTTCGTTTTTATCAAATATAAGTCTTGAACCATAATGCAAGGTGCTTTTTAATGCGGGTGTCGCACGAAAAATAACAACCGGGTTATTGATCTTTGATTCTGCTTCATTGAGTTCTCCTTTAGCAACAGCCATAAGATTTCCATCTTCTTTTTTTTCAGAGTATGACCAATAGATCATTTTGTTTTTACTAAAATTTGGATCGAGTGCTACATCCAGCATTCCTCCCTGGCCTGATGAATTTACTTCTGGAAAACCTGTGATCTTTTTTACCAAAGTTCCGTTTGCATCATGGATCTGCATAGAACCTCTTTTTTCAGTTATTAGCAATCGTCCGTCGGGTAAAGGAATAACGGCCCATGGGAGTCCTAATTTTTCTGCGATCTTATCTACTTTATAAGGTGTTTTTGTTTTTATGCCCGCTACTCTTGTTTGCCCTGCTTTAGCAGGTTTATAATCGGAATAGGGTTTTTGAGTTTCTACTGGGGAATTTTGTGCTAAACATCCAACCGAATAGATAATAACTGCCGTAATACTTAAGATGATTCTTGCTTTCATAATTAAATTTTGATCTGGATTGTAAATTTAGCTATCCTGGACCAAAATACAGGGGCCATTCATAATATAAATGTCCGTTACTACAAAAGTTATATTTGCTAAAAATCAATCCCATGTTCCTGCGATTTTTAATAGCATTAATTATTATATCTAATTACATACCGGTGTTAGCACAAAATGATACACTAAAACAAAAACCATTGCGTGTAGTTGTAGTGGGTCTTGTACATGACCATGTGGGTTGGATACTTGGTTACCAAAATAAAAAAGATATTGAGATTGTCGGAATTGCAGAGCCTGATCGGTCATTAACGGAAAAATATTCAAAGCGATATGGCTATAGCATGAACATTGTTTATAATACCATGGAAGAAGCGATCGGAAAAACAAAGCCAGAAGCTGTACTTGCGTTTAATAATATTTATGAACATTTAAAAGTAGTCGAGTATTGTGCACCTCGTGGTATTCATGTTATGGTTGAAAAGCCATTAGCCGTAAGCAATGAACATGTAACAAAGATGCTGGCTCTTGCAAAAAAGCATGATATTTTTTTGCTTACTAATTATGAAACTACATGGTATGGAACTAATGCAAAAGCTTACCAGGTGATAAAGGAAGAGAAACTGATCGGTGATATCCGAAAAATAGTTTTTCATACAGGTCATCGGGGCCCGGTTGAGATCGGCTGTAGTGCTGAATTTCTGCATTGGCTTACTGATCCTGTCTTAAATGGGGGCGGAGCCCTGACTGATTTTGGTTGTTACGGTGCCGATCTTGCAACATGGCTCATGAATGGAGAAACTCCATTAACAGTTGCTGCAGTTACTCAACAAATAAGACCGGAGCTCTATCCAAAAGTGGATGATGAAGCAACGATCATTCTTACCTATAAAAAGGCACAGGTGATCATACAGGCATCATGGAATTGGCCTTTTGGTCGTAAGGACATGCAGGTATATGGGGAAACTGGTTTTGTTTTTTGCAGGGATGGAACAAATATGCAGGTAAAAGAAGATGAAAAAAAAGAAATTCAAACTCTCACTGCATCCGCTTTGAACAAAGATCGCAATGATCCCTTTGTTTATTTTGCAAATGTGATCCGTGGTAATATTAAAATGAATAAATATGATCTTTCTTCAGCTGAAACAAATGACATTGTTGTAAAGATCCTTGATGCCGCAAGAGAATCTGCTAAAACAGGTAAGACAATAACCTGGAGTGAATATTATAAAAAGTAAAAACTTAAAAGTGATCTATAGAATATTACTTCTCTTTTGCTTAATGAGCTCTGTTTCATCACAGGCACAAAAAACTAAGACCGTCCCTGTAATTTTTGACAGTGATATGGGCCCGGACTATGATGATGTTGGAGCAATCGCTTTATTGCATGCATTTGCTGATAGTGGCTATATTAATATTCTTGCAACTGTTGCCAGTACAAAGTATGAAGGAGTTGCTGCTGTATTCAGCGTGTTAAACACTTATTTCAAAAGACCGGGTTTATTAATTGGT
>DATDCP010000501.1:0-4802 GCA_036524255.1 Chitinophagaceae bacterium | reverse complement strand
CCATCTGGAAAAAAGAAATTGAACCATACTTAATAAAATGAAAGTAACCAAAACCAACTTTTATCTTTTAGCCCTTGCAACATGTCTTTTTTCATGTGAGCAAAAACCGGCTGTTACTAAGATCGCTTTCGGCAGTTGCGGTTACCAGGATGAACCGCAACCGGTGCTGGCCCTTGCCGCTGAGCAAAAACCTGATGCCTTTATCTTTTTAGGGGATAATATTTATGGAGACACAGATAATATGGATACGCTGCAGGCAAAGTATAACAGGTGGGGTGCCATGGATGAATTTAAAAAATTGGAAAGTTCAACTAAAATTTTTGCAACATGGGACGATCATGATTTTGGCCGCAATGATGCTGGTAAATATTATCCGCACAAAAGTGAATCAAAAGAGATCTTCTTAAAATTCTTTAAAGAACCTGCAGAAAGTGACAGGAGAAAACATGATGGTATTTATAAAACAGAATATTTAAAGTCTGGTGATAAAACTATACAAGTGATATTGCTTGATGTTCGTACGTTCAGAAACAACTTGCCGCCCTATGATACGACTGCAAAACTTCCCCGGGAAAGTTATTTTTATACACCTGATTATATTCCTCATACTTCAACAGACAGTACTTTATTAGGCGCCGAACAATGGCAATGGCTGGAAGCAGAGTTGGCTAAACCTGCTGATCTTCGATTGATATGTAGTGGTTCGCAATTCAGCATTGAGTACAATGGCTATGAAGCATGGGCTAATTTTCCTCATGAACAAAAAAGAATGCTTGAATTGCTAAAGAAAACAAAAGCAAATGGAGTTATCTTTCTTACAGGAAATGTGCATTATGCAGAGATCTCAAAACTGGAAGAGCCAGGCTTGTATCCTATTTATGATGTAACGGCAAGTGGCATTACCTCTACATGGGATTTTGCTACATTGAATAAAAACCGGATCGAAGGACCAATAATGGATAATCATTTTGGCTTATTGACGATTGATTGGCAAACTGACCCTGTGATAAAAATGGAGATAATTGATAAGTATCGTAACAGCAGGATCGAATACACGATAAAAGGAAGTGAGATCATGTTTAAGTAAGTAAAAGTTTTTTAGATTGCTTCGGCCTTTGTGAACTATTTAAGTTAATGTATTTAAACACTGGCCTCGCAATGACGAAGATCACACAGAAGGTAAATTTCAGCCAGGCAGAGTCTTCGTCATTGCGAGGATTGCCTTAGTGAACACAAACATTTTTGTTTGTACCGGCAAGCCGAAGCAAACTAAAAATAAGTAGTTGCAGAACATTGCTGAAAAAAGATGCGAAAGCACAAGAGTGCGACGCAAGGGACGATGAACAGATTTACTATTGTTGATCACATAAAAATAAAACACATGAAAAAATGTTTGTTTGCACTGATGCTGGTATTTACAATAAATGCCATTGCACAGGATGCTAAGATGAAAACATTCGTTGATGGATTGATGAAGAAAATGACATTGGATGAAAAGATCGGTCAGTTAAATTTACTTACAGCGGGATTTGGTATTCCTACAGGGGCAGTTGTAAGCACTGGAGTTGAGAAAAAAATAAAAGAAGGTAATCTTGGCGGTTTGTTTGGACTGATTGGTGTAGACAAAATAAGACAGGCGCAAAAACTTGCTGTCGAACAATCACGATTAAAAATTCCCCTGATCTTCGGTTCAGATGTTATCCATGGTTATAAAACCACTGTGCCGACCCCGCTTGGCTTATCTGCAAGCTGGGATATGAAATTGATCGAACGCAGTGCAAGGGAAGCTGCAATAGAAGCAACTGCTGATGGTTTATGCTGGACGTTCTCGCCAATGGTTGATATTGCCCGTGATCCACGGTGGGGTCGCATATCAGAAGGCGCCGGTGAAGATGCTTATCTCGGTTCACAAATTGCAAAAGCAATGGTGAAAGGTTACCAGGGCGATGATCTTAGCAAGAACAATACAATGATGGCTTGTGT
The DNA here is from genome assembly GCA_036524255.1 of Chitinophagaceae bacterium. GTDB lineage: Bacteria > Bacteroidota > Bacteroidia > Chitinophagales > Chitinophagaceae > VBAS01. Next base: position 2,819 of record DATDCP010000501.1, on the reverse strand, counting down.
AAAACATTTTGCATTGTATGGCGCTTCAGAAGCCGGTCGTGATTATAACACAACTGATATGAGTCGTGTGAGAATGTATAATGAATATTTACCACCTTATAAAGCAGCTATTGAGGCGGGTGTCGGAAGTGTGATGAGTTCATTTAATGAAATTGATGGAATACCTGCAACGGGAAATAAATGGTTGCTGACCGATCTGCTTCGCAAACAATGGGGCTTTAAAGGTTTTGTTGTATCTGATTATACTTCTGTGAATGAAATGATCGCTCATGGTATGGGTGATCTGCAAAAAGTTTCTGAAATGTCATTAAATGCAGGATTGGATATGGATATGGTGGGTGAAGGATTTTTAACAACACTGAAAAAATCTTTGAAAGAAGGAAAGGTTACACAAAAACAAATTGATGATGCTTGCCGTCGCATACTTGAAGCAAAATACAAGTTGGGATTATTTGATGATCCTTTTCGATATATAAGTGAAGAAAGAATGAAACAGGAAGTACTGACAGCAGAAAGAAGGAACGCCTCGAGAGAAATTGCAGCTCATACTTTTGTTTTATTAAAAAATAATAACAATGCACTGCCTTTAAAAAAATCAGGAACGATCGGTTTGATCGGGCCATTGGCAAATGATAAAAGCAATATGCTGGGCACATGGGCTGTTAGCGGTGATCCACAAATGTCAATACCTGTATTGGATGGAATGAAAAGTGTTGGTGGTCCTGGCGTAAATATTCTTTATGCAAAAGGGGCAAACATTTCTGATGATACATTGTTCGCTAAAAAGATCAATGTATTTGGAACAAGGATCGATATTGATAAACGCAGTCCTGCAGAAATGCTGACAGAGGCGTTGAATGTTGCCAACCAATCTGATGTTATTGTTGCAGTTGTTGGTGAAGCATCAGAAATGAGTGGCGAAGCAGCCAGCAGAACTGATATTACAATTCCGGAAAGTCAGAAACTATTGATAATGGCATTATCAAAGACAGGAAAACCATTGATAGTTGTTGTCATGACTGGTCGTCCGCTGGCATTAACTGAAGAAAATGAGTATGCAACTTCAATGATCGTAACATGGCATGCAGGTATTGAAGCAGGTAATGCGATCGCTGATGTATTGTTTGGCAACTACAATCCTTCAGGAAAGTTATCAGCAACTTTTCCAAGAAACCTGGGACAGGTACCCATCTATTATAATCATAAAAATACCGGCAGACCATCCGCCCCTAATTCACCAAAATTCCAGTCTAACTATCTTGACGTGCCGAATACACCATTATTTCCTTTTGGTTATGGGTTAAGCTATACTACTTTTTCTTACGGCGATATTTCTATCAGCAAGACAAATGCAAAAGGAAATGAGAAGATCACTGCTTCTATAACAGTTACAAATAATGGAAAGTTTGACGGCGAAGAAGTGGTGCAGTTATATATTCGTGATGTTGTGGGTAGCATCACAAGGCCCTTAAAAGAATTAAAAGGTTTTCAAAAGATCAGTTTGAAAGCAGGTGAATCAAAAACAATTTCCTTTAGTATCTCACCTGAGAATTTGAAATTCTATAATTACAATCTTAAATATGACTGGGAGCCGGGAGAATTTCACATTATGATCGGTGGAAATTCAAACGACGTGAAAATGGCGAAAGTAAACTGGAGCAAATAGATCTGATCTGAAATAAATAAAGGGAGTAAGTTTTTACTTACTCCCTTTTTATTAAATACTTTCCAGGGGAAATAGGGAATTATTCTTTTGAAAAGGGCGCATAAAAAAACGACCCCCGAGTATACATAAGCAGTCAGAATGAATTTAGGGGTCGCTTTTTATTTTCACCTTGCCTGCCCGATAAGAGTACCCGGCGGGCTTCCGCCTGAGGCGGAATAAAACCAACTATGCAATCTAGACAACGCAATTTCTATTTCCGCTGCTTCAATTTTCCCAGCCACACCGGCTTTCCCTGAATTTTTCTTACTAAAAACATGATTCCTACGAAAATAAAGAAGAAAGGGCCCAGGAAACCAAACAGGGCAATGAACCTGGTTCCATAAAATCTTTCCATCGGTCTTCTGAGTCTTTCCGCAATTATATACATGCTGGGTACCATCATCAGTGTAAGGAAAAAGGCGAAGATGAGTCCGAAAATAATAGTCCATGACAATGGTCCCCAGAATACCACGCTGTCTCCGCCGAAAAAGATATGGGGCTCCAGATGTTGAAACAGGGAAACAAAATCAATATTAAAACCAACCGCCAGTGGAAGTAAACCAAGGATCGTCGCTACTGCTGTAAGCAATACGGGGATGATCCTGATCTTTCCTGCCTGGATCGCAGCTTCTCTTGTTCTCATACCTCTTCCTCTTAGCTCATCTGTAAACTCAATTAATAAAATTCCATTTTTAATAACAATACCCGCCAGGCCTACTATACCTACTCCCATCATAATTGTGGCTATCGTCATCCCTGTGATCGCATACCCAAGCAGCACACCAATAACAGAAAAGAAAATTTCTGTTATTACGATAAAGGGCTTACTCATACTGTTAAATTGCAACACAAGAATTAAAAAAATAATTCCCAGCGCAATCATTAAAGCAGAACCTAAGAATTTCTGTGTTTCCAATTCCTGTTCACTTTGTCCACTCAGCTTTATAGAAACGTCAGCTGGTATCCTTGCCTTTTCTTTAAACTCATTTATTTCTGCCTGCAGATCTGCATTCACCTTGGCTACCATCGTAGGGTCAGGTACATTGCTTTGCAACTGTATGGTTCGTTTTACATTTTTTCTTTTTACAGCCCCTGTTGTACTTGTATAATCTAT
>DATDCP010000500.1:0-3029 GCA_036524255.1 Chitinophagaceae bacterium | reverse complement strand
GCATAAAAAACCTTAGGGTCAACATAGTGACCTAAAAACAAAGTATTCACCTTGGATACTTTTGTTCTGAAAAAATTAAAAAACATAATTCCTGTTTTATTGATCATTAAATAAAAAAACCCGGTCGTATTACGACCGGGTCCTATCATTTATCATAAAGATGTTTATGTATAGATACAATCCGGCCGTATATGAATATCATTATGATCGTTACCCCTCGGCACAATACTTCCCTGCTCCATCACATACCAATGGCAACTGAGTGATGATAGTTCGTTCATCGTTCTAAATCGTTTATGTCGTAATTGCGTCAGCATTTTTATTTTGTTAATCAGTTAGATTCAATAAGTGTCTTTATTTCATAAAAAATATCCCATTTTCCTAATAATCTTTTTAAATCCCACTAATCATGGTTCTGACAAAAAAAACCCCGCAATCTCTTGCGGGGCCTCTTTTATATCGAATTAGCTTTTAAACTTATTCAGAACATGCCCCGCAATTAGTATAGTCTCCTTTGGGACTAAACCAATTTCTTGTTTCAATATGTACTTGCCTGCGTAACATGTTTTTTGTTTTGAGGATGCAAAGATTGAACTAATTTTTTATTGTTGCCAAATTTTTGGAGAAGTATTTTAAAAATATTTTTCAAAACATTTTTATTTGTCCACCCGGTCTTCTGAATATACTTCTATCCAAACTCCATTCTTCCGCATTCATTCCATATAGCTTTCCATACTTTTTATACTGCTGTGCAACCATTTGTGCAATTGCTCCTTCACCACGCATACGTACACCCCATCGTGTGTCGTTTACTTTTCCGTCATGGCTATGTTCTATTAAATGCCAAACCTTATCAGCCCGATCAGGGAAATTTTTATAAAGCCAATCATGAAATAAAAATTTGATGGCACCATTTAATCTTATAAATGTGTAAGCAGTGAAAGTTGCCCCATTATCTCTTGCTTCTTTCATGATGCGCTGCATTTCATGTTCATTTAATCCCGGGATCATCGGGCCCATCATGACACCCATTCTTACTCCAGCAGAACTTAATTCATTGATCACTTTCAATTTTTGTTTTGCGGTCGTTGTCCTTGGCTCCATTACTCTTCGCAGATCTTCATTAAAGGAAGTAATTGAAACCATTGCTGATACGATTTTCTTTTTTCCCATTTCCTGCAACACATCTTTGTCTTTTAGTATCCATGAATTTTTTGTGAGAATGCCAACTGGCTGATTGAACTCATTACACACTTCCAACAAACCTCTCGTTAAACGAAAAGTTTGTTCTGCAGGTTGATAACAATCTGTATTACCACTCAACATGATCGGTGTCGCATCCCATTTTGGATGCATTAAAAATTTTCGCAATAATTGTGGTGCATTTTTTTTGACGATGATCTTTCTTTCAAAGTCTAGTCCGGCACTATACCCCCAGTATTCATGTACATTTCTTGCATAACAATAGATACAACCATGCTCGCAACCGGCATAAGGATTCATGCTGTACATCATTCCCACATCGGGACTCTCTACTTTATTGACGATCGTTTTCGATTCCTGTTCCAAATATTGCGTAGGCACATTTGATTCTTCCCAATCATCTATTGCTTCAACATGCTCTTTTGTCTTTTCATTTTTCAGGAATTTATTTTTTGTATTGATCTGTGCTCCTCTTCCTTGTAAATACTGAGAGTTCTCTTCCTGATCTTTGACCTTTACTTTGTAATGGTCTTGCTTTAATTGTTTATCCATAATAAAATATTTTTTAAACCACGGAGGCAGGGAGACACGGTGAAACACGGAGAGGTGAGAAGTAAATAACTAAGATGTTGTTTACTTGTAATAATTACAGGATCATTCTTTTTAGTCCTTCTTTCATTAAAGGCACATGAAAATTTAATATATAGCCAAGTCGCTTATTTGTAAGTCTTAAATAGCTTAATAGTTGTGCTTCCCAAACAGGATGATATACTTCCTGTGCTTTTAACTCAATTACGATCAAGTCATCAACCATTATATCGATACGCAATCCTTCATCTATAATTACATTATCATAAATTAATTCTGTACATTTTTGTTTTACAAAAGGAATTTTTCTTTTTGTTAGTTCATAACAGAAACACTTTTCATAAATGCTTTCTAATAATCCGGGTCCCAAAGATCTATGAATAGTAATAGCTATTTCGACAATTTGAGATGCCAGCCATCTTTCTCTTTCTGTTAATGGCTTGTGATTTTTCTCTGTGATACTTTGTGTCACTGTGTCTCTGTGGTTTAAATCCTACATAAATAAATCTCCCTGCTTTGTCGTTACAGGTAAATTCTGAAACTCGAAGCGCTGCACAACCTGGTATTTTTTTTCATCGAGTGGTCGCTTTAATAATAACATTCCATCAGCGATAAATCTTCCAGTGAAATTTTTATTACTGTATTCGAGCCAACTTTTTTCATATTGCCATGGTTGCAATTTTCTTGCAATGGTCAAATGCGGCTCAAGAATGAAGTGAGGTTTGTTATCATTATTCAACTTCATAAGCCGTTGAGCTTCTTTTCTGACCTCTTTTACCAGTGTTTGCGCTGGAACTTTGCTGACTATATTTATATATATAGTATGACTTGGGAAACTTCCGAAATCTCTCAATTCAACTTTGATCGGATGAAAACCCATGGCTACCATTTTTAGCCGATTGACCAATCGTTCTTCCATCATTTCATACTGTAGAAAATTTGCCAATGTAATATGCGGCTTACCACCGAGTGCCGTTGGCGCTTTATATTGATCATAAAATTCCTGTTTCACCTTCATGATCTTGCTCCGCAACTCTTCGTGTGGATTTAATACAAGCAGATATTCAAAGATCCGGTATCCCGGTATCGTGACCGTGGTAATTGATTGTAATTGCATAACCCATCCTCCGGCCTCACCCTTCGTTCCCTCTCCGCTGGAGAGGGAGGCCAAACTTCAATTTATAATGAGCTTAAGTAATTAAGCATTTCAACTGTTGTTTTTTTGGCAGCGTGAGTGA
>DATDCP010000499.1:0-6162 GCA_036524255.1 Chitinophagaceae bacterium | reverse complement strand
CTCCGGTCTGACACAGCCAAATCAAATGCCGTGCATCAAACATTCTCAATAGTTGTTCAGCATATTGACTCGCTGATCCCCTTACTACAAGGGGAGATGGCACCACCGGAAAAGGCATTGAATCTTTATCAGCACACTGTTTACCTGAATTATTACAATAAATGGAACTATTCGGACCGTACAATAAATCAATTAAAAAATTCAGGCAATTTCCGGTTGGTGCGGAATAAAAAAGTTTCTGATATGATCATGGATTATGACGGGTATGTAAGAAATTTTGTAGAGAGTATGCAGGATTCGTATATCCTTCCCCAATGGACACACCTGAATGAAAAGGGTACGGAGATTTTCAAATCATCCGTTTTCAGGAAATTCTTTTTAAGCTTTTATGGAGAAAAAGCCTCCTTGCAATTACCTCCGCCCCCCTATTTTTTAACCACGGATAATAACAAAATACAGCAGTTCATCAACATTTGTGAACAGTATGCAGTCGCTGCTGAATGGTTTAATATAAATGTAAAAATCGCAAAAGGCATGGCCGAAAAACTGGACTCTACAATCAGGAAAGAATACCACCTTAAATAATTGTTTATGGAAGTACATCACCATGCACACACTTCACGCAAAAAATGGACACACTATATCTGGGAGTTTTTAATGTTGTTCCTTGCCGTGTTTTGTGGTTTTCTTGCCGAGTATCAATTGGAGCATAAGATCGAAAGTGACAGGGCAAAAGAATTAGCAAGAAATTTATACAATGAAGTTTATGACGATTCGATAGCAATACAGAAAGCTATTGACAGAAGGCTGATAAAAGAAAAAGCCTGTATTGATTTTGCTGCTTTTGCCAGGGATAGCAGTTTAACTGACCCGGGTTTAAATTTTTACCATGCCTTTGCGACAGCATTCGTAAACCATGGCCTGCTTATTTTTGATCCGAAAGATGGCATACTCAACCAATTGATCAACTCGGGCTCATTAAGGTATTTCAAGAGCAGTAAGCTGCAAACTCAAATTGGTTTATTAAATGGCACTATTGCCAGGCTCAGAACCCGGATAATACGAGAGAATACTTTTTTGGATTTTACCTTAAGACCGTTCCAGTTAAAACATTTTGATAACAGGTGGATTCAAAATATAACCGATAATGGGAAAATATCAACTGCTGAGGCGACAACTAAGAATGATCTTTCTAAGTACAGAGTTCCAAGGATCTTACATATCAAATATTTTGACAGGGATGAGGCAGAGAATATTGCGCTGCAGGGATTACTTATGTTCAGTGGAACCCGGTTGATAACTTTCAAAGAGTACGTTGACGCCAATCATAATTTATTGATGACGCTAAGAGGTGAATATGATTTAGATTAAAAATTTTTTATGGAAGTACATGCACACACCCATACGCCGAGGAAAAAATGGACACATTATTTCTGGGAGTTTCTTATGCTATTCCTTGCTGTGTTCTGCGGCTTCCTGGCCGAGTATCAATTGGAGCATATGATAGAAAAACAAAAAGCCAGGCAATATATTTCTTCATTTTTGCAAGACCTTGAAATCGATAACACTCAGTTTGATCTGCTAATTCCTGCTTTTATTGAAAAGGATCAATTACTGGACAGCCTGCTTCAGAAGATCCGTGGAATCAATCCTTCAAGAGGCGCCAATGGTATATACAAATATTACCGGCAACCTTTCACCTATCCCGATTTCATTTACACCGATAGAACTATCCAGCAATTAAAGAATTCGGGCGGCATGCGGCTAATCGCCGATAAAGGGACCAGTGATAGTATTACTGGTTATGACGCCTCGATAAGGTTACTGAATATCGGCATTACAGAAGGGGTAAAAGACCTGCGTGTACCGATGATGTTATTTTCTTTTAAGTTATTTGATCTTTCCTGCTGCCCTAAACTTGGAACAGCCACGGCAGCCAGCAATTCTTTCGTTTCCGCGGAATTTAATTTTCCCGACGAAGGTATCCTGTTGACATATGACAAAAAGGTTTTAACAGAATACTTCAATTCCGTACAGGAAATGAAAAGGCAGTTTGCGATTTACCTCGAAAATCTTATTGCCGTTAAAAAACATAACACTGGGGTGAGGGATTTTTTGCAAAGGAAGTATCACTTAAAAAAATAAATATGGAAATACATGCACACACCCATACGCCGAGGAAAAAATGGACACATTATTTCTGGGAATTTCTAATGTTGTTTCTCGCCGTGTTTTGCGGGTTTCTTGCAGAAAATCAAAGAGAGCATTTGATAGAACACAAACGTGAAAAGCAATATATAATTTCTTTAATAAAAGATGTGGAGCTGGATATAGCCTCACTAGAACTTTCACTTGGTGTCCGCAAAAGGTATATCAATTATTATGATTCGCTCGTTTTTTTGCTGAAACAAAAAGATAAAAACACAGTGAATGATATTTATTATTATTCAAGGTTCCTTGGCAGAATGGATGAGTTTAAATACCATGACAGGACGATCCAGCAACTAAAAAGTTCAGGAAGTTTAAGACTTATCCGGAACAAAAAAGTTGCTGACAGTATTGTTATTTATGATAATGAGGTTGTAAAGGAAATTTTAAATCAACAGGAACGGGAGAATAATGTCAGGCTTGAAATTTACTATACAAGTATTGGTAAAGTATTAGATGGGTATGTATGGAATGAAATGGTAGATGATAAAGGTATAATATCTCGGTATACTGGCGATCCACCTCCGCTTGCCGCCATTCCAAAGGACATCAACGAATTTGTTATTAAGGTGAGCTATATAAAGACATCCTATCGTCTTACATGTAAATCAATTGAAACAGCTATTACTGTTGCTAATGAGTTAATTGCTCTTTTTAAAAAAGAGTATCACCTGAAATAAATAATTTATGGAAGTACATGCACACACTCATACCCCAAGAAAAAAATGGACCCATTACATTTGGGAGTTTCTTATGTTATTCCTTGCAGTGTTCTGTGGTTTCCTGGCGGAGAATTTCAGGGAACATCAGGTCGAACACAAACGAACCGTACGTTATGCAATGCAATTTATCAATGAAATTGAGCTGGATACGGCGCAATTTCAGGACGGGGTTCAGTTTACCAACAGAAAACTTTACGATACCGATTCCCTGCTGGGAGCACTGGACAGAAAAGACCTGAAGGAAATATATTATCAGGCGCTGAAAGCAGACGATTATTACATAGCCAAATTCCATTCAGCCACATTTGAACAGATCAAAAACTCCGGTTACCTGCGAAATTTCAGGAGTGATACTCTCATTACTGCGATACAGGATTATATCAACCTTCGCGAGAATGTTGAGATCGTGCAGAATGCTCTTTCTATTTTTTATAACCAACAACTCACCCCATTTCTCAACAAAAATGTTGACAGACAATATCAATTAAAGGGTAATTACAGGAGACGTATCGTTTTTGACAGCATTTGGATGCGATCAGGAAAAGAAAACGATAAACTGATTGATCAACCTGAGGTAATAACGGAGTTCCGTAATCTAATCATCGGTCTTCGCACCTCTTATTACCTAGGGGGACTGTACAAGCTCCTTACCGTAAAATCTGTCATATTGATCACTTTACTGAAAAAAGAATTTCATATAAAATAGCATTATGGAAGTACATGCTCATACACATACCGCAAGAAAAAAATGGACTCATTATTTCTGGGAGTTTTTAATGTTATTTCTTGCTGTGTTTTGTGGTTTTTTAGCAGAGTACCAGTTAGAACATATTATAGAGAACCAGCGGGAGAAAAAATATATCAAATCATTTATTGAAGACCTTAAGGCGGATACCGTTTTTATTACTCAGTATGTAAATTCCAAGATCGGGAAAAGAAAAGATCATGACTCTTTGATCTGGTATCTCAACACACCAAACCCAAACCAGTATGGCCAAAGAATTTATCTTCTTGCCCGCCAGTTAACCCGTGGTATGAATTTCATTCCTGCTGACGGAACAATTAAGCAATTAAAAAATTCCGGCGGACTGCGATTAATAAAAAACCAACAGGTTTCAGACAGTATCATGGCATACGACCAGGCAATTGACAGAATATTGCTTACACAAACAAGGCAGGAAAATGAGATAACCGAGATAAGACCAATGATGGGGAAACTGATGGATCCGAATGTCCTGGAAACAATGGTTTATGGTGATGTTATTCGTCCTCCTTCCGGAAACCCGGCATTACGAACAACAGATAAAGAATTTATTCTTGATTTTATTTATGCTATTCATCAGCTAAAGGGAAGTGATGCATTAAATGCTGTTCGTTTACAGCGATTAAAAGAAAGAGCAATTGGAATTATTCTTTTTCTAAAGAAAGAGTATCATCTAAAATAAATTTTATGGAAGTACATGCACATACTCACACTCCAAGAAAGAAATGGACCCATTATTTCTGGGAGTTTTTAATGTTGTTCCTTGCTGTGTTCTGTGGATTTTTAGCAGAGTATCAACTGGAGCATAAAATAGAGAAGGACCGGGAAAAACAGTTTATGCAAACAATGGTTGAAGATTTAAAAACCGATTCAGCACAATTAAACAGGTTGATCAGGAGAAGAAAGTCACGTATCAGGGAACTTGATACATTATTTCACATCATTGCCAATGATGAATATCTTAAGGATGGAAAAAAAGTATATAAACTTTACGAACTTCCTTATTGGGATATTTTTCGATTCTTTCCATCGGACAGAACCATGCAGCAGCTAAAAAATGGGGGCAACCTGAGGCTTATACGTAAAAAAAATGTTTCAAATGCACTGATAAAATATGATGTATTCGTTCGCAACCGTAAAGAATATGAACCGCTCCAGGTAGAACTGGCAACACAGATCAACCAGCACCTTGAGAAACTGCTTGACCCTTTAATTATTGAAAAAGCAACCAGGGCATATACAGAAGAACAACTGGCTGCAGATACTGTAGTCAACAATGGTAGTCGTAAGGATTTGCCTTCGGATATTACCATTTTAAAACTTGCAGGTGCAGATAAAAAAATTTTATTAAAATATATAATCCAGGTAAAAACACTTTACCTGGAATTACTCAGAGATAATATGTCAGAAAGAGAACTGGCTGATGAAACACTGGCATTAGTAATTAAAGAGTATAATATTAATTGATAAATATGGAAGTACATGCACACACCCACACCGCAAGAAAAAAATGGACACATTATTTCTGGGAATTTTTAATGTTGTTCCTTGCTGTGTTCTGTGGATTTTTAGCCGAGTATCAACTGGAGCATAAAATTGAAAAAGACAGAGAAAAAGTTTTAGCAAAGGCATTTTACGAAGACATAAAAAAGGATACGGCAGCTTTAATCAATGGGATTGCTTTCAGTAAAGTGAAAATTAAATCGGCAGAAAGCGCAACTTCGATATTAAGATCTGATCGCAGTAAATGGAATGACACCCTGCTGTATAAAGACTTAACTACACTGACGACCGTATATCCCTTTATCGCTACAAACGGAACCTATGAGCAAATGAAAGCATCCGGTTCATTACGATATTTTTCACAGTCATTGGTCAACCAAATGAATGCTTATTATGTACAAGTTTCAAAAACAGAACACAGGGATGTGCTTGAAGACGACCACCTTCGGGAACGGTTTATTGTCCTTTTAATTGACATAATAAATATAGAAGTAATGTCTGATATCCGTCTCAATCAACCAATAACACATGGAATGTATATTAATCAAACGGGGAAAGCAGCTATTGACAAAACAGTTAACCTTATTGCTATTTGCAAAATTGTACGTACCCGGTCCATGATGGAATATGAAGCACAATTAAAGATTGCAAATTCGATCCTGGCAGCGCTGGAAAAGAAATATAACCTGTCCGAAAGGACTCCTTCGGAGAAATAAATTATTATGGAAGTACATGCACACTCACACACTGCAAGAAAAAAATGGACACATTATTTCTGGGAATTTCTTATGCTATTCCTGGCTGTGTTCTGTGGTTTCCTGGCAGAGAACCAGCGAGAACATATGATAGAACACAGCAGAGAAAAAGTATATATGACATCATTAGTGGAGGATCTGCAAAAGGATACATCATGGTTATTAGGTGCCCTCAAATTCAATGACTACCTGGTAAAAGGAGGGGATACAT
>DATDCP010000498.1:0-2488 GCA_036524255.1 Chitinophagaceae bacterium | reverse complement strand
TTCGAAGACTGCGACAAAGGTTTTGCAGGATCTCGGCATTAATAAAAATTCAAAGGTGGTGGTTTGTCACAGAGGTGGTGATGTGACTATTGCAGCCCGTATGTTCTTATCATTAGAGCATTATGGATTAAAAGGGCAGGTATCTTTTTTAAATGGTGGTATTGAAGCATGGAAAAAAGCAGGTTACCCGGTTACCAATAAGCCACCTGTTTTTAAAAAAGGAAACTTTGTAGCAACAGATAATGGATTGCTTGTAAATAAAGATTATGTGCAAAACGCATTGCAGAACAATACAGCAGAAATTGTAGATGCAAGATTGAAACGCTGGTATGATGGTGATCCAACCGGCAACCCAAGAGATGGTCATATCACTGGTGCAAAGAATATTCCTTTTCCTGATATGGTCGATTCTACCAATTCACTCAAACCTGTTGAAGTGCTGTCTAAAAATTTCTCATCCGTCATTCCTGGTAAAGAGAAAGAAGTGGTCGTTTATTGTTTCATCGGTCAAACGGCCAGTGTTGATTATTTAGTTGGCAGATCATTGGGTTATAAAATGAAATTGTATGATGGCAGCCTACAGGAGTGGAGCCGTATGCCTGAACTGCCAATGGAAAAAACTAAGAAAGACTAATTATTTTTGCATAGCCACCATACATGCTTACACAATCAACAGTTATTATTAATAAGCCTATCAACGAGGTTTGGGAGTTTTTTAAAAATCCTGATAACCTCAAGCTTTGGCTTGGCGATTTTCAACGATTTGAACATTTAAGTGGAACACCCGGAACAGCAGGTGCAAAAGCAAAACATTATTTTATTGAAAGAGGAAAGGAATTAGTTCTTGATGAAGAGATTATCGAAGTAATTCCAGAAAAGAAATTCGCCGGTACACTTAGTTCACCAATGATGGTGAATACAGTAACAAATTATTTTAATGATTTAGGAAATAATCAAACCGAATATTCACTTTCATCCGATACACAATTCAAAGGATTTCTCTGGAAACAAATAGGCCCTTTGATGAAAGGTGAATTTAAAAAGCGACAGGAAAATGATCTCCAAACATTAAAAAAGGTTTTGGAAAAACAATAATAAAGATCCCGGATTGAACCGGGATTTTTGGTAGTGTACCAATTTGAAATTTTTAGCCACCAAGACCCAAAGGCACGAAGTAACACAAAGTATTCTTCGTGATCGCTTTGTGACTTAGCGTATTCTAAGATAAACAAACTGCCAAAATTATTTTAGGCAGCTTGTAAATAGTTCTCTGAAAACGGTGTTTGTCGTTTGATAACAGCAAACATGCGATATAAAATTTTATTTCGAACAACGTAGATGGTACTCATTTTTGATTTTCCACCTTCAGTTCTTTTTAAATAATATTCACGTAGTTCTTTGTCATATTGGATAGCAGATTTAGCCGACAGATCAAGCAACGATTTCATTCGCTTATCAGCAAGGTGGCTTACCCTGGTCCTCTTTTTAATACTGGTTCCCGAATCGTGTGGAAAAGGAGCTGTACCACAAAAACAGGCGAACTTTCTTGCAGTAGCAAAACGGGTGAAGTTGGAAGTTTTAATAATAGTCGACAATGCTAAAATTTTTCCAACGCCTTTAATGCTTTGCAGCAAATGAAAATTTTGTTTCAATGGCTCTTGTTCGTTGATGATAGTTTCAATTTCAGTCATCAGTTTTTCAATTTGCTTGTCAAAATTTTTAATCAGTTGCAGTTGTGTTTGCATGATGATGTCTTTGTCAGAGATCCCGATGCATTTATATTCTTTAAGTGAACAGATCAATGAAGCTCTATGCCTCACTAATCTTTCTCGGGTAGAATACAGCATTTGCAGGCGTCTCAGGGGGTCACTGACCGGTACATCAATAGTAAGCCTATCTTTTTTTTCGTAGCCATAGGCAGCAATTCTTGCAGCATCAAGCTTATCTGTTTTGCCCCGCACAAGACCAATAGATCTTTTGATGGCCAGTGCATTTACTTTGCAAAAAGGAATTTGATGCTGATGTAAAAACTTTTCAAAACAATAACTGTAAAGTCCTGTGTGTTCCATCACGATCATTGTTTTTGAAGCATTGATTTTTTGTTCTTTGAACCATTGCATTAGATCTTTAAAGCCTGTAATGGTGTTGTCGATTTGAACGTGGCTTTTAAATAAGTGGCAAACCAGATCAATGCTTTTTTTGGAGAGGTCGGCTCCGATGATTTGTTGGACTTTCATAATTTTGCTTTTAAGACTTACAAAAAAGTTGCCTAGCCTAAGACCTTTAATTAGTCTTTAAGGACTTACTATTCTAAATGGGCCTTGGCAACCGTGAGAGGAGGCGGGGACTAATACACTAAATAGATCTTTCAATCTATGACTTCGTAAAGTTCACCCCGTCTCTTTTCACAAATATCTCACTAAGCTTTCTTCCTGTTATCCATTATTTCAATGAACTATTTATTTAGTAACCTATTTAGGTCTAAAGG
>DATDCP010000497.1:0-3328 GCA_036524255.1 Chitinophagaceae bacterium | reverse complement strand
GCATAAAGGTCGTGCAGTTGTTTTTGAAAGTATTGAAGATTATCATGCACGGATCGATGATCCGGGTTTGGATATTGATGAAACCTGCGTAATGGTTTTGAAATATGTTGGTCCGGTTGGTTATCCCGGAATGCCGGAAGTGGGTAATATGGCATTGCCTAAAAAAATATTGGAAAAAGGGATAAAGGATATGGTTCGGATCAGCGATGGAAGAATGAGTGGTACGGCTTATGGTACGACGATACTACATGTGTCACCGGAATCTGCTATTGGAGGTAATCTTGCTTTGGTACAAAACGGAGATATGATCGAATTGGATGTTGAGCAAAGAAAAATACATTTAGATGTTTCGGATGCAGAATTAGGGAAACGAAGGACCAAATGGGCCCCGCCAAAACCAGCTGCAGAAAGAGGTTATGTGAGTATGTATATAAAGCATGTGACAGGCGCCGATAAAGGAGCTGATCTTGATTTTTTACAGGGTAGTTCAGGTTCGGTAGTAACAAGAGACTCACACTAAATTTTTTATGAAAAAACTTTTTATTTTTTCTTTTTTTGCGATCATTGCGTGTAACAATGACCAGGAAAACAAGGAGCAAAAAATGAATTATAAGAGCATTGGGACTATTGAGCGATTTGATGCAGCATTGGATGATATTATTTCAGCCAATGCCAAGCCAGAAATAATTGCTGATGGTTTCGAGTGGAGTGAAGGGCCTCTCTGGGTTGAAAAACACAACATGCTTTTATTTAGCGATGTTCCGATGAATACAATTTATAAATGGACAGAAGAAAAGGGAAAAGAAGTTTATTTAAAACCCTCGGGCTATACAGGTACAGAGCCATCTTTATGTAAAGAACCCGGCAGTAATGGTTTGACATTTGACAAAAATGGGAATCTTGTTTTATGCCAGCATGGTAACAGGCAAATGGCGAGAATGGATGCACCACTTGATAAACCGGAAGCAAAGTTCATCACTCTTGCAGATAAATATAACGGAAAACGATTCAGCAGTCCGAATGATGCGGTGTTTAACAGTGCGGGGGAATTATTTTTTACTGATCCACCTTATGGATTGCAAACACAGGATGACAGCGATTCTAAAAAAGAAATTCCATTTAACGGGGTGTATAAAGTGAAAACTAATGGTGAAGTTATTCTGCTGGTTGATTCTATTACAAGACCCAATGGAATTGCATTGATGCCGGGAGATAATAAATTAATAGTGGCCTGCTCTGACGGAGCTACACCAAACTGGTACATATTTGATGTAAAGGGAGATTCGGTAACCAACGGGAAAATATTTTACAGCGCTTCAGAGGAGGCTAAGACGATGACAGGAGTGCCCGATGGTTTTAAGATCGACAAGAATGGAAATGTTTTTGCCACAGGACCGGGCGGTGTTTATATTTTTAACGACGAGGGGAAAAAATTAGGGTTGATCAGGTTGGATAATGCAACAAGTAACTGTGCGTTGTCGCCGGATGAAAAAACTTTATACATTACAAACGATATGTTTGTATTGCGTGTAAAACTGAGAGATTAATTTCTGCACATTATGAAAAGACATTTCCTAACTTTTTTTCTCATCTTTCTATGTGTCGCACCTTTTGCGCAGGACTCTCTTTATAAGCTTGGGCCAGATTCTCAGCGGAAAGAAGGCATCTCTAAAGGAGTTATTACAAAATATGAATGGCAAAGCAAATTGTATAATAATTTCCGCGAGTATTGGGTCTATGTTCCTGCACAATACGATTCAACCAAACCAGCCGCTTTAATGATCTTCCAGGATGGTCATACCTATGTAAATGAAACCGGTGATTTCCGGGTACCTATTGTTTATGATAATCTCATTTATCAAAAAAAACTTCCCGTCACTATTTGTTTATTTGTAAATCCCGGGCATAATACGAAAGATTATCCTGAAAATCGCTTTCGCGTCAGTAACCGTGCGGATGAATATGATGTGCTTGATGATCGGTATGCTAGCATGCTAATAGATGAGATCATTCCTGAACTAAAAAAGAAGTATAACATTAGCAATGAATCAAAGATGCATGGTATAGGTGGCCTGTCGTCAGGGGCAATTTGCGCTTTTACTGCTGCGTGGGAACACCCGGAATATTTTCATAAAGTATTGAGCCAGATAGGAAGCTATACCAACATTCGTGGCGGCAATAATTATCCATCTATTATCCGCAAACATAAAAAAAAGGATATTAAAATTTTTATGCAGGATGGGAATAATGATCTGAATAATGAACATGGTGATTGGTGGCTTGCGAATCTTGAAATGGAATCCGCATTGAAGTTTAAGGGGTATGAATTCAGGTTTGAAAAGGGAAGCGGCACGCATAGCGGCAAACATGGCGGCGCCATTTTGCCGGAATCATTAATTTGGTTATGGAGCGATATAAAAATAAAATAATCTTTTAAATATGAAATTATACAGGACAAAGACAGGCATAGTTATAGAAAAAAATGATCTGTTTTATTTAATTCAAAACGAGAACTGGGATACATTTATTAATGATGATAAGCTTATTGAAAAGATCGAAGATCTTATTCTTGTAATAAAAAAGAGAGACAGTTCTGTTCTTGAAGATATATTACCACCTATAGGCAGTCAGCAAGAATTATGGGCATGCGGTGTCACTTATTTAAGAAGCAAGGTCGGAAGACAGGAAGAGAGTAAAGCTTCAGGGGGTGCGGATTTTTATGGAAAGGTGTATGAAGCTGAAAGACCCGAAGTATTTTTTAAATCGACGCCCCAACGTGTTGTTGGTCATAATGCATTTGTAAGAATAAGAAAAGACTCTACATGGGACGTGCCTGAGCCGGAGTTAACACTGATCGTTACGTCGTCAGGAAAAATTGTTGGCTACACGATCGGCAATGATATGAGCAGCCGGAGTATTGAAGGAGAAAACCCTTTATATCTTCCACAAGCAAAAACCTATGATGGTTGTGCAGCATTAGGTCCTTGCATTTATGTTACAGATAAACCGCTTGACAGCAAGACGACAATTTCTCTTTCGATCAATCGTGATAATAAAAAAGTGTTTGAAGGCTCGATCGCAATCAGTCAGATAAAAAGAAAAATGGAGGAGCTTGTTTCATTTGTTTATCGTGAATGTAGTTTTCCAAATGGCTGTCTGATCATGACAGGAACCGGCATTGTACCCAGAAGTGATTTTACTTTAAAAAGCGGGGACGAAATAAATATTTCAATCGATAATATTGGTACATTGAGCAATACTGTTCAATAAATTTTTATGCAGCTTGTCATCATTGTTCTTGCCATTGGGTTACAAATATTTCTTACTT
>DATDCP010000496.1:0-7636 GCA_036524255.1 Chitinophagaceae bacterium | reverse complement strand
AAGAAGGTAAAGAAATAAAGATTGAAAATATGCTGAAAGCCGCTACAGTAAAGGATTTCATTAGTCTTGAAGTCATACCCATCCCGAAATTTGGCGCAAAGATAAGGGGGCAGGGGTAAAAAACCACGAAATTGAAGAGGCCTGAATAAAAAAATAAGATGCCGATTTACCTACTATTAAAGTATGATCCTGGAGCCTTCGACAGCCACATTAAAGCCTTTGCTTTTCACTTCTTTATACTCATTTGATGATTTATCAATTAATGGATTAGTATGATTAAAATGTATGAACCAGATCTTTTGTTTTTCTGTTGAAGACAAGTCATTAAAAAGCCCCACTGATTTTTGTACAAATGGATGGGGTACTTCACTCATATTTCGTCCGGGAAGCTCACCATCTTTATAAAATGTACCATCAAGAAAAAGGTAATCATGTTGTTTGATCATTTGCTTAATATCCCTATCCCATTTTTGCCATTTATCAATATCAGGAATAAACAAAACAGTTTTATTCCCTGTCCTTATTGAATACCCAATTGTTTCCGAAAATTCATCACGATGGGGAACAAGAATTGGAGTAACAGAAATTTTATCAGTTAGTTTTATTGAGCTGTCAGCTTTTAATTTTTGCAATTTTATATTATTCAAATGCACAAGTTGGCTCCATGGTCCATTGTTCTTTAAATAATCGTGCATACGAGGCATAACATAAACAGGAATTTCTTTTGCATTCAATGCTTCTCTTCCTAAATACATTAATCCTGTATAATGACCAATATGTGCATGTGTAAGAAATATGCCAGATAAATTTCCTTTCTGCAATTCATCTGCTTCATGTAATTGCTCAGTAAGATCAGGTGTAGCATCGAATATCCATTTCTGATTTGTTGACGGATCAAAAAGAGCAAGACAAGAAATCTTTTGTTTGGCGATCTTTTTATCCCAATACTTTTTACAACATTCCTTATCACAACCAATTTGCGGATAACCGGCATCCTGCGTTACTCCAAGAACAACTATAAAAGGATTCTTTGAGGGAAGTTGAAATGAAGTGAAAAGAAAAAATATTATTAGTTGCCGGAAGATCATCAATGACAAGTTACAAATTATGCCACTGACTTATGTTTTTCAAATTGCAACTGATACAATTTTTGATAATAACCCTCTCTTGAGATCAGCTCCTCGTGAGTGCCGATCTCTTTTACTTCGCCTTTATCCAAAACAATTATTTTGCTTGCTTTGCGAATTGTCGAAAGCCTGTGTGCAATAACTATTGAAGTTCTTCCGGCGATCAATTTATCGATCGCATTTTGTATCATCATCTCACTTTCTGTGTCAACAGATGAAGTGGCTTCATCAAGAATGAGCATTGAAGGATCATAAAGTAATGCCCTGATAAAAGAAAGTAACTGTCGCTGACCTAAAGAAAGTGTAGCGCCCCGCTCCATTACATTAAAATCATAATTACCCGGCAGCATCATGATGAAATCATGCATCCCAATAAGTTTTGCTGCTTCAATTACTTTTTCCCTTGGTATATCAGGGTTACGTAATGTAATGTTGTCAATGATAGAACCGGAGAAAAGAAAAACATCTTGTAAAACAACACCAACACTTTTTCGAAGTGTGTCGATCTCATACTTCTCTATGTTCACATCATCAATTTTTATTTCACCGCTTTGAATATGATAGAGTCGATTTAGTAAACTGATGATCGTTGTTTTGCCACTGCCGGTATGACCAACGATCGCAACCGTTTCTCCGGGATTTACA
This sequence comes from Chitinophagaceae bacterium, assembly GCA_036524255.1. Lineage (GTDB taxonomy): Bacteria > Bacteroidota > Bacteroidia > Chitinophagales > Chitinophagaceae > VBAS01. The sequence goes on along the minus strand of DATDCP010000496.1, from coordinate 5,864 downwards.
GTGAAAGAAACATTTTTTAAAACCGGGTTTCCAGGATTGTAGCCGAATACAACATTTTCAAACCCGATTTTTCCTTTTATATGTGAAGGTTTATATGCATCGACAGGTGAAGGTTGCAAATGATCATCACTATCCAACACTTTAAAAACTCTTTCACTTGCCACCATTCCCATTTGCAATACATTGAATTTATCCGCTATCACTCTTAATGGTCGAAAGATCAAATTCAAACAAAGAATAAACGCCATCAATGTTCCTTGCTGACTTTGTTGCAGGTTCAATGCTTCTTTCGATGTCCACCAAACTAATAAACCAATAGCGGTTGCTAAAACGATCTCCACAATCGGAAAGAAAATTGAATACGCCCAGATCGCATGAATATTTGCATTACGATGTTCTTTATTAATGTTTTTAAACTTTTCCATTTCTCTGTCTTCCGCCGCAAATGCCTGTACTACCGACATACCTGTGATGTGCTCCTGTACAAATGCATTTAAATGAGCAACAGCATTTCTTACACGATGAAATGATTTGTTTACACTTTCTTTAAAATAGTAAGTTGCAATAAGCAAGATGGGGAACGGCACTAATGCAATTAGTGTTAGTAGAGGATCAGCCCAGAACATATAGCTTAATACACAAATAATAGAAAGCAGATCTGCAAATATTGGAATAAATCCATCGGCAAATACATCATTGATCCTTTCTATATCATCAACCGTTCTTGTCGTTAATGTTCCGATCGGTGTTTTATCAAAATGTGAAAGATTCAAGGAAAGAACTTTTTTGTAAACTTTTACCCGAAGATCTTTTACAACATTCTGTCCCAGCCAGGCTGTGATATAGGAGAAATAAAAACGCAGGCCAGATTCAAGAAATAGAAATGCAACTTGAATGATCGTTATCCATAAAACCCAGTCCCAAATACCTTTTGCAATAAACTTGTCAACGGTAACTTGAATAAGAATAGGACGAACAGGAGTAAAAATTGCGAGTACAATGGCCAAGGCTATTGACCAATAAAATCTTCTTTTATACGGTGCTGCAAACCGTAATACTCTTTTCAAAAGATCGAAGTCGAAGAATTTTTTATTAACGTTCGCCATTTTTATGAATCAACAAATGTAAAAAGAAGAAAAAGAAAGCTGTTACCGGCTATCAGGAAGTTAGATATTCATTAACGATTACCAGATTCTTCTGATTGTGTACCAGTTTTTGCTATAGGGGGTGTCGCCTCTCCCATCGCAATTTTGTAAGCTTTTATAAAAATTGCGCCCAGGTTTTTATGAGGAGGAACATAATCTTCAAATATTTTATTAGTTACCATCTTATCAAGTTCTTTCCAGAACGGGATCCATTCAATTGAATTACCATTTCTTAAGGTTTCGGCTAACAATTTTAAAAATGGATTATTCACAGGCGCATCTGCTATTTGCTTTGTACCGATGATGTGTGCATCTGGTGCTTTTTCTAATATATCATGGATCAGGTTATATCCACCACATGAACCCATAAAAACGATCTTTGATGTCGAAAACATCTGGCGTATAGTATAAGGTGCATTATAACTGTGCCCCCTGTTTATTGTAATTGTAGGCTTAAGCCCATTTCTTTCTAAATAATTGCACAATGCTTCCTGTGCTTTTGCATCTTCATCTTTTTCTTCTGGCAAAGGTTTGTTTAAATAAAGACTTACAGGTTTCCCTTTAATTGAGGTAATAGCAACCCAATTCGGATTACTTCTGTCGATCTTCCAATTGGCATTATTAAACATTCCAAGTATATGAGGAAAAACGCCAATACCATCCTCATCTCCATAAATAAAAACCTGTATAATAACACCGGCGTTGTCAGTTTGCAGATCCTTATTCGCCACCGCATACACCGGTGGAATACCCAATTCTTTTGTCAGGTCTATCTTTTGTGTTGAATCTGCTGAAATAAAAAGCTTTTCAAGTATGCGATACATTTCGATGCCCTTCTTATTGTTGGCATAAACATTTTTTTGATAATTTGCCCTGATGTTTACCAGCATTTCGTCTGCTATTGGCTTAAGTGTTTCAGAAATGCTTGCATAAGAATCCGCAACATCTACCCCATCTTCCAGCCCACCCGATTTTTCAAGATTACTTACAAATGCACGCATCAGATCGTTTGCATTTTGTTGATCTTTAAAAGAACTAAGAAAAGCGCCAAGCGTATTATAGGCCGCGGACATTTTAATGAGCTTTCTGTACTTATCAAAATTCACACTCATCAATAATGAATCACCACGATTACCAATACGACTCATCATCAAAGGAAAAATTCCTTTTACAAAACTTGATGTATATATAATACCATCGCTTAATACAGCGAGATAATAAAGATCCTGTGCATTCAAAGGTTGTATGATCCGAAACCTTGTAACAGCATCTTCATCATGCAGGGCATTTATTCTATTTACAAAAACCTGGATCGCTTTTCTTGTCATCATATCGGAAAGAGCTTTAAACTCCATCGCCGTGTCTTTGTTCAGCAATCGCTCAGTATAATCAATATGGGTTCTTACCAATAGCTTGTAATATTGTATGGAATCATTTCTTACAGCATCGATCTCTGACAATGTCATTTTTCCTTTCACGATATTATCAAGAAAAGGAAAATACAATTGACCACTGCCACCGCTTGCTGTCATTTTTACCACGGCCTGCACTAAAGGATCGTTTACTTTTCTTATACGTGTAGCCAGAACATTATTAGCAGCAGCATAATCATACAACTGTTTTGGATAAAGGTGCCCGGCTGCAATGATCAGGCTATCGGCAAAAGGAAGATCAGGAATTTGCCGAAGAGTATTAAGCAATGTGGCAAAAGTTTGTTCAGGATGCAATTCACAATATTTCCTTACTAAAATATTCTTTGATGTTTTATAACCGCTATTTTTTTCAAACGCTGAACAGTCGAGCAAGGGACGTGCTACATCGTATGGAAGCTGATCGATATAATTTTCAATACTTATTTTCTTACTGTCCAGTTCGACACATTTTTCATAACTCTCGAGTATCTCGGGCAGGTATGTTGGCACAAATTTCTTAGACCGCCAATTTGCATTCAGGTCACGAAGCAGTCTTTCAACTCCGCGGATGTAAAGAACTTTTGTTTGCCCGCCCATTGTCGAATCTTTCTCGATCTTTCTTTGCAGATCATTTACTCTATTGATCAGTGCATTGGTCACTTGAAAATTTACATCTTCATTAAAAGATGGAGAGAAAAGCTTGTCATCTTTGCCATCAGCCTGCAAAGCTTTCTTTTGTTCTGAATCGACATAATCATGGAAAAGTTCCCGGCTACGTTCAGGTTTCAGCGTCGGGTCTCTTGGATTTTGGCCAAAAAAGACAAATGGAGCTAAAAGGAAAAAAAACAGGATATATGTATATTGTCGAATTGCTATCATAAGGATGGTTACAAAAATAAATCATTCATTTTTAATGGTACGAACGAGGATACAGACAGGATTTACGGCATTCTGGCGGCCAATCACATGTTAAAATTATTCATAATCCCTGAATACCTGAAGCTTTATTAATTTTTCATTAAGTCTGTGTTATGAGAGACCCGATTTGCAGGTAAAAAAGCATTTTCAGTTAGGTTTGCGAAAATTAACCCTGTAACATGGATATAAGAGCCCGGAAAGTATTGATCGCTGATGATGAGCCGGATATTCTTGAAATTCTCAAGTATAACTTGCTTAAGGAGGGCTACCAGGTTGTAACAGCAAAAGACGGCGACGAAGCAATCGAAAAAGCAAAGATGTTTAACCCTGACCTTATCGTTTTGGATATAATGATGCCAAAGAAAAATGGGGTGGAGGTTTGTGAGATCCTTCGTCTTCTTCCCGCATTTAAAAGTACACTCATACTTTTTTTGACAGCCTTAAGTGATGAAAACACACAAATAAGAGGTTTGGAAACTGGTGCCGATGACTATATCAATAAACCGATCAGTCCAAAAGTTTTCCTGAGCAAAGTAAGTTCGCTTTTCCGCCGTTTGAATAAAAGCGAAGGAAAAGTTATCGCTGTTAATGGGCTGATCATCGACCCTGAAAAATTCATTGTTCAGTATAATTCGAAAGACATTTCTCTTGCAAAAAAAGAATTTGAATTGCTCTACCTGCTGGCTTCAAAGCCTGGAAGAGTGTTTGTAAGAAATGAAATACTGAGCCAGGTATGGGGCGCCGAAGTAATAGTTGGCGATCGTACCATTGATGTTCATATCAGGAAGATCCGCCAAAAACTCGGTGTTGATTGTATCACTACTGTAAAAGGTGTTGGATATAAATTCGAGCTATGAGTTTTGAGTTATGAGCCACGAGAAAAAATATTCTCACAACTCAAAGCTCATGGCTAATAGCTCATAGCTTTGCCTCTATGCTTTCTACCAAAAATCTTTCTCCCCGTCAACTTTCTTTTTTTACCGCAGTCATCTTATCAGTGCCTGTTGGTTTGTTGATCGGCCTTATTGAAAAAGACTGGCGCTGGGGCCTGGGCTCATTCATTGTTATTCTTGGCGGCAGTTATTATCTTATTTCATTTGTACTCGAGCGATTCATTTATCGGAAAATAAAACTCATTTATAAACAGATCTACCAGACAAAGGCCACAAAAAAAGAAGAGACATATTATAAATACATCCTGCCGCAAAAAAGCATTGATGAAGTAAGAGAGGACGTAGAACAATGGGCCGAAGAAAATAAACAGGAGATGGAAGTGTTGAAACAGAATGAGCAATTCCGCCGCGAGTTTTTACAAAATCTTTCTCATGAATTTAAAACGCCGGTATTTGCCATCCAGGGTTATGTGGAAAGCCTGCTCAGCGGTGGCATGCATAATCCGGAGATCAATAAAAGGTTTTTAGAAAAAACTGAAAAAAATGTGGAGCGACTTACCAACCTGATCCAGGACCTTGACGAAATTTCAAGATTGGAGAGAGGCGAGTTAGTACTCACAAAAACAAATTTTATCATCCAGGAATTTGTAAAAGAAGTTTTTGAAAGTCTTTCAATTAAGGCCGAAAACCAACAAGTTAGTTTTAGCATAAAAAAAGGTTGTGAATCGCCATTGTCTGTTTTTGCCGATAAAGAAAAAATAAGACAGGTGCTTATTAACCTGTTTGATAATTCAATTAAATATGGAAAACATGGTGGTCATATTGTTGCCAGTATGTACCAGGTGGATGAAAAACATATATTGATTGAAATGAGTGATGATGGTATCGGTATCCCTGAAAAAAACCTGCAACGAATTTTTGAACGCTTTTACAGGACCGAAGGTGGACGCAGCCGTGATATAACCGGCAGTGGTTTAGGACTTGCTATTTGCAAACACATCATTGAAGCTCACGGACAAACTATTCATGTAAGAAGCACTGAAGGCGTAGGAACTACAATTGGGTTTACATTGGAAACGAAAAAAGACTAAGGATAGAAGTCTTAATAATATGGCATCCCTTTTTCCAATGCATCTAAAAAATCAACTGCTTCACTATTCATTTTAGTACTCATTAGGTTCCCGTTCACTAAAAAAGCAAAATGATTGCAGGATTCATCCTTCATTTTAAAATCCACTTCCTGTATTTTTTCTCCTTTATGATAAAAAAACATTTTTCCATCATAGCCACATTTGAGTTGTTCTGTTTCTTTTGCATCAATAAAATCTATCATCCTGTTCATTGCGTTTGATTCTGTTGTCTGTACTGTTTTGGTAACAATCCCCGCCTGCTCATCTTTAAAATGGATCACTAAACTATCAGCAGTTGAAAAACTTTGTTTGATAGCAGATTGCTTGCAGCTGTATAAAGAAATCAGCAGGACAAATAATATAAAG
>DATDCP010000495.1:0-2050 GCA_036524255.1 Chitinophagaceae bacterium | reverse complement strand
TGGTTGGGTTACTGGCCATAGTTATATTGTTTATGGACCATTAGCTGCTGGTGCTACATCAGTGATGTTTGAAGGAATACCAACTTACCCTGATGCAGGGCGTTTCTGGGATATAGTTGATAAGCACAAAGTGAATATTATTTATACAGCACCAACGGCATTAAGAAGTTTAATGGGATTTGGATTGGAGCCATTAAAAGGGAAAGATCTTTCATCATTAAAAATTTTAGGAACTGTTGGCGAACCCATCAATGAAGAAGCATGGCATTGGTACGATGAACATATTGGTAAGAAAAAATGCCCGATAATAGATACCTGGTGGCAAACAGAAACGGGAGCCTGTCTTATTTCAAACCTGGCAGGAGTAACTCCGGCAAAACCATCATGGGCTACATTACCAATGCCCGGTGTGCAACCCGTCTTAGTTGATGAAAACGGAAAAGAAGTAACTGAAAAGGACGAACATGGTTTTTTAAAAGGAAATCTTTGTATGAAAGCCCCATGGCCTGGTATTATACGCACAACATATGGCGATCATGAAAGATGCAGAAAAAATTATTTTGCCACGTATGAAAATTTATATTTCACCGGTGATGGGGCATTAAAAGATGAAAATGGTTTTTACCGGATTATAGGAAGAGTGGATGATGTACTCAATGTAAGTGGTCATCGGATTGGAACAGCTGAAGTGGAAAATGCGATCGATACGCATGCAGGGGTTGTAGAAAGTGCAGTAGTTGGTTATCCTCATGATATAAAGGGCCAAGGCATTTATGCTTACGTAATTTATAATGGCAAACATGGTGATGAAAATATGAGAAGACAGGACATTTTGCAAACGGTATCAAGAGTAATTGGTCCAATTGCGAAGCCGGATAAAATTCAATTCGTTTCCGGGTTACCAAAAACAAGAAGCGGCAAGATCATGCGACGTATTTTAAGAAAGATCGCAGAAGGAGATGTTTCTAATTTAGGTGATACATCAACATTGCTTGATCCGGGTGTTGTTGATGAAATAAAAAATAATAAACTATAAAATTTTCATTTTATCAATCTCCCGTCATTGCGAGCGGAGCGAAGCAAAAGAAATAAAGCAGCCGGGTCAGCTGCTTTAAAAGGTTTTTCGAAATATGTTGAAGGGGTAGTAAGTATTACTGTCAGCGAATTTAGTCTTCAAATATATTCATCAGCGTTTTCAATTTGAAAAGCTATCAAGAAAATATCCACAGTTAATTAAGATTTTCTAAAATGAAAATCTATTTTTGAATTGGTTCTTGATTGCTTCCATTCTATGAAAGACAAAAAAAATGGTATAAAGACTATTCGTATACTCAAATGGATCGGCAGTGTATTGCTTGTCCAGTTGATACTAATCAACATTAGTGCAGCATTTCATGCATACAGCCTCACACATTATTACGATGACGATAAAGTAAGAAATCAACAACCTTCTCAAGGCAAACCATTTCTGCGTACCTGGCGAATGATGACAGGAAAAAAATTAGCAAGATCACTTATTCAGTATTATCCAATCATTCCTTATGATACGGTTCTATTAACTATGGCCAATGGAAAAAAATTGGAAGCATGGTACATGAAGGCTGATTCTGCAAAGGGGACAGTTATTTTATTTCATGGATTAGGTTCAAATAAAGGAAATGTGTTGGGAGAGGCTTTGGAATTTAATTCCTTTGGTTACAATACAATGCTTGTGGATATGAGGGCTCATGGAAATAGCGAAGGTGTCATTAGCAGTCTTGGATACAAAGAGTCGGAAGAAGTAAAGTTGGCGTATGATCATATTTCAAAAAAAGGTGAAAAGAATATAGTATTGTGGGGAATGTCTTTGGGTGCAGTTATTATTACAAAAGCGATCTGGCAATATGATCTAAAGCCGCAAAAAATAATTCTCGAAATGCCGTTTGACAGAATACAAGATCATATAAGGGCAAGATCAAGGATCAGTGGTTTTCCCGGGGAGCCATTTGGTTTTTTTGTCACTTTCTGGACTGGCCTCGAGCAAGGTTATTGGGGTTATGGTCACAAAACA